>JAUYJC010000005.1 GCA_030688735.1 Deltaproteobacteria bacterium | reverse complement strand
GATCGCAGCGACAGCGCCGGCAGCCGCAGCCGTCTGACGAGCGGATATTGGGGAGCGGAGAATTTGTCGAGCGTGTCCTGACCGAGGCCGAGGCGCGCGTGCAACGCCAACAGGCGGCACGCCGGCAAAGCGGACGGGTCGAGCGAGTTATCGCGGCGGTGTGCAAGAAAAACGGTGCATCGCTGACGGAAGTCAGTAGCGGGAGCCGACGTGGGAAGCTGCCCACGATAAGAGCGGCATTGGTGTACAAGCTGGTGGAAGATTTTGGCGTTGCGCTCGCCGAGGTTGCGCGCCAACTCGGAATATCGACCTCTGGGGTTTCGAAGATATTGACCAGACGCTTGTCCAGCTAGTCAACAACGTTCCCCCCCCCTTTTTCTCTATTCCCCGATGCGACATCTATCCTGACATAGGGGGATCCGCTACCGTTGGACGCGGCGTGGTACCGACAGTTTTCTGGGGCAAGAGAACTTGCCAGGGGCGGTAAGAATTCTCTTTTAGAAAACTTCCATGCCTTGATCCTGATGACGGTTCAGCCGGAGGCTGATCAGCCTTAGGCTGAGACTGGTGCTGACCGGCGTCCGACACCGAATGAAACGAAAACAGGGGCGCGTAACTAAAGATCGCGAACCGTGCGAGAAGGGAAAAAAGGGGGAAAGAAGAAAATTCTTTTTCACGGGAACGTCTGTGCCTACTTGACCTGCCTGCTAATGGGTGACCCAGAGCCGCTGCCGAGGAAACTCTATATTGGAAAATAAGTAGTGACGATAATTTTCTCTAAGTTGTTGTGTTGCCGAGGAAGTGCTGTCCTATTTGACGAACTTGGGTTAGGTCTCTGCATCTGCGATCTGATCAACCTCTGAATCGAACGAAACTGTCAACTATTGGACAAGCCCGGTCAAGATTTGGACGGGGAAATTCCGCCCCACGCCTCGTAGCGCCTCGCCCGTCGGCTGATTCCAACGTAAAAGCCTTTAGAATCTGCGCGTTTTAATAGCCCGATGGGGTCCCCCTTAGCTATTGGTATACCAATTGCACTTTAGCTGCATCGCATTGCAAAAAACCGACAGAGAGGGACAATATGGAGACCCAAGCCACCAACGAGTGCTTCGACATATTTTATAACAAGGCTATCTATCCCGCGGCCATTTGTCACCGCTGCGGTACCAAGATTTATCCGGCGAGTTCGCTCGAAGCGCATCTGGATCGTCACCAGTTGAAGGATCTCTATCTGGAAGGCGAATTGAAAAAACTCCAGTACTCCATGGGCAGAATGAGATAGGCCCTTAAGTTAGTTCCGGCCCACGCCGGCGTTGCGAGTTTCCCGAGCGCAAGCTTGAATTTTTTACCTCCTCTTTTCAAGTTTGCGGCATCACCCCCCAGGGTGTCCCCCAGCGGGGACACCCTCTCCCCTTAGTCTGTTCAAGGTTCCAGGCCCGCCCTGAGATCGATCGAAGGGTTCAAAGTGCCAGGTTTGGTGCGGCGACTTTGAGCTTTGGTGGTGTTAAATGCCCTATTCAGCGACCAATAAGGGTACTTGTGACCTTCGGCTATTCATTCATTGGCGTTAGGAACGGGCGCGGTTAAGTGTTAGCAGGTTCAAGGGTTTACCTAAGCAATCCTCGCTGGTGAAGCGCTTCGGCGCAGGCTTCCAGGGCTGCGAGCTGATCACTCGCGGCGAAGCGCAATACGACGCTCCGGGCGCCCGCTTCGATATATTTTTCCATCCAATCGATGACTTCATTCCAGGAGCCAGTGACGCAGAGCATGGCGTTCGCCACCGCTTCAAAGGAGCGGTTGTAATATTGCGCTAAAAACTTTTGCCCTTCGACGACGGTGTCTTTGCCGCCGCCGGCCAGCGTGAAATAAATGGCGGGATGGATCGAGTCAGGATCACGGTTTGCGGCTGCCGCGTAATTTTGAATTTTCTGCCAGCACTCGCCGAACAACTCCGGGCTCTTGATGTTGTTGAGCCAGCCGTCGCCCAGGCGCGCGACGCGCTTGAGTCCGGGCTCTATGTTGTTCGCCGCGAGCCAGATCGGCACGCCGCCGGGCTGCGCCGGTTTGGGTTCGATGGTTACATGCTCGAAGCGAGTGAATTGCCCGGCGTGCGAAACGTCATTCTCACGCCAGAGCCGGCGCATGACTTGAACTAATTCTTCGGTCATCTTCATGCGCGCGCTCGGATCGAGGCCCAGGATCTGGAACTCATGTTCCGCCGCCGGTTCCTTGGGCCGGCCGTAGCCGACGCCGAGATCGACGCGGCCACTGGTGATCCAGTCGAGGCTGGCGAGCTGATAGGCAAGCATGATCGGGTGGCGCAACGCGGCGAGAAAGATCGCCGTGCCCAGGCGCACGCGGCGCGTGCGCGCGCCGACCGCGGCGAGCGTGGTGAGCGCGTCGATGCGCGGCCGGGCGGTGAGGCTGTCGCCGACCCAGACGGAGTGAAAGCCCAGCGCTTCGGCGCGCTCGGCCAATGCGTAGAGAGCGTTCGGATCGGACCGTCCCGACATGACGGCTTCACGGGTGGGGAGCAGGATGCCGAAGCTTGCTTGTGAATCACTCATAATCTTACTCGCTAAATTGCCAAAGTTTCCCCGTGCCTGTTTTGTTCAAGGTTCCGGGTTCAAAGTTCAAGGTGTGGGGAGGGGGACTTTGAACATTGAACGGGAGCTTATTTATTCTCTTGCGCCGCGCTGCGGATCAGCCGCGCCACGTCGTACTCCATCACGGTCTCGCCGCGCTGGTTCTTTACCCATTGGCGATAGCGGACGATACCGCCGCCGCGCGCGGGAATAGGTTTGAGGTCGAGCACTTCGATCTCGACTTGAATCGTATCGTTGACTTTCACCGGACTGAAGAGCCGCATCTTATCGAGGCCGGCGAACGCCATGCCGGTGCCGTGAATAATTCCGGTCTGCACGGTCAGCCCCTCGGCCATGCCGAAGGTTAAGCTCCCTGGCGCGATGCGCTCGCCGAACAAGCTCTCGCTGCGGATGTATTCCAAGTCGAGAAAGAGCGGTTCGGTCAGGCCGACCAGGGTTACGAACTGGAGAATGTCGTGCTCGGTGATCGTGCGCCGCCCGGTGGTAAAGCGGTCGCCAGGATGGAAGCCTTCGAAGGTGAGTCCTTTCATGTGACACTCTTTCTTTTTAGCTCCGCGATTTCGTTATCTCCCATTCCCAGCCATGATGCCAGGACTTCTTCGGTGTGCTGGCCGAGCAGCGGCGGCGGTAGCCGCACCGAGGCCGGCGTGTTCGAGAATTTTAACGGCATGCCGGCCATGCGCACTTTTCCCGCGGTTGGATGCTCGATTTCGAGCAGCATTTCCCGATGGAGGACTTGCGGCTCACTGAATACCCGATCGATAGTGTTCACTGGGGCGCATGGAATTCCCGCCTCACCGAGCAATCTTATCCAAGTAATGGTATCGCGCTTGAGAAAAAGGTCCGTGAGGATATCAATCAATTCTTTCCTGTTCGCGACACGCTGCGCATTCTTGGCGAAGCGCGGGTCGTTGGCTAGCTCGGGTCTTTCTATGGCTTGGCAGAGACGCAGCCAATTGCCCTCGCTCGCGGCGCCAACGACCATATAACCGTCCCGCGTATTGAAACTCTGATAGGGAACGATATTCGGGTGAGCGTTGCCATTCCTACCTGGGACTTTCCCGCTCGCCAGGTAATCGCTGCCATAGGGAATGAGACAGGCCACCTCCGCCTCGAGAAGGGAGGTGTCGATCCTCTGGCCGATGCCGGTGCGTTCTCGCGCGAAAAGCGCGGCAGCTATGGCTTTCCCCAGCATAAGACCTGCGACGATATCAATGATAGCTACCGCTACTTTAGTCGGCTCACCATCGGGCCTTCCGGTTATGCTCATGAAGCCGCCCCAGGCCTGCATGATGAGGTCATAGCCTGGCCAATCCTTCATCGGTCCGTCTGCACCAAAACCGGAAAGCGAAGCATAAATCAAGCGAGGATTAAGACCTCTGAGTGCCGGTTCGCCCAAACCGAAGCGCTCCATGGTCCCTGGCCGGAAGTTTTCGATGAGCACGTCCGCTTTACTCGCCAGGCGACGAACCAGTTCGACGCCTTGATCGGTTTTCATGTCTATCGTAAGGCTTTTCTTATTGCGGTTGATTGCGAGAAAGTAAGCGCTTTCTTTTCCCACGAAAGGAGGGCCCCAACCGCGGCTGTCGTCGCCGACATTGGGTTGCTCTATTTTAGCTATCTCGGCGCCCATGTCGCCGAGAAACATTGTGCAATAGGGACCCGCGAGCGCGCGCGTCAAATCGAGAACGCGCACGCCGGCGAGGGCTCCTTTATTCGCTTCGCTCATGGTTCAAATCTTTCAAGCGTTTCGCTCCAGATTGAAATTTGTTCAAAACGTTCAATCGCTTTCCTTCGACTTCGCTTCGCCACGCTCAGGACAGGCGCTCCGTTCAAAACGTTCAAGCCGTTGGCAAAGGCAGTCGTTTCACTTGAACTCGATACCTTTTGCTTTGAGAATCTCTTGCAGCGTTTCCACGCCAAGCCATAATCCCGGCATTCCTCCCGGAATCGCCGCGACTTCGACGGCTTCCAAGACTTCCCTTGGAGTCGCTCCCAAAGTGAGCGCCCGCTCGCTGTGAAGTTTTACGCCACGCGGGCGATTGAGCGCGCAGGTGATGCCCACCATGATGAGTTCCTTTGTCTTGCGCGGCAGAGCGCCCTCGCGGCCAAAGGTGCCATCGACATAAATGCCCTTGAGCTTCTCGAAATATTCCGGATCGAGCTTGGCAATGATGTCGTAGGCCTTGTTCTCCGCGCCGAGAGATGTTTTTTCGAATGCTGCTTTGGAATCTTGAGCCATGCTAACCCCCTTATGAGTGTTGAGTCGATGGATGATTAAGATTATTTTCGCGCCAAGTCGCCAGGAACGCCAAGTGACGGGCCACGGTCCGTCATCCCAAGCGAATGCGAGGGATCTAAGAAGGGTTTCTCCCTTCGGTCGAAATGACAATGCGTTTTTTCATTGCGCCCTTCGCGCCTTGGCGTCTTTGCGGGAGACATTCCGATCCGATTGCGGTCAATCCTTCCTGGTGTTTTGGCTGATGACCACGTCGACGAGCGCCGGGCCATTTTGCTCCAGCGCCCGCTTGAGCGCCGGTTCGATGGCGTCCGGAGATTCCACCCGCTGGCCGAAGATGCCGAAGGTGTCCGCCAGCCTGGCGAAGTTGATTTCGGGTCCGGTAATCTCGGCGCCCATCTCGGCGGCGATCCTGATTCTTTCCTCTGAGCCGCGGAACTGGTTCTTCACCGCCATGTAGGCGCGATTATTAAAAACAATGACGACCAGAGGAATGCGATATTTCGCCAGCGTCCAAAGGCCCTGCAGGCCGAACATTGTGCTGCCGTCGCCGAGACAGGCGACGACCCGGCGCTTAGGCGACGCGAGTTTGGCGCCGATGGCTGCGCCCAAGCCCCAGCCCAGAAAACCGCCGGAAGAATTGGAGAGATAATCGCGGCCCTGGGAAAACTGGAAATTGGCCATGATAATGTCCTTGCTTGTCGGACTTTCATTGACAATCAAAGTGTCTTTTTCGAGCAGCCGGTCCATGGTGCGCGCCAGCCGCGCCGCGTTGATCGGCACGGCGTCCCAGCCTTGGGTCACCCGGCTTTCGATCTCGGCGTTCGCTTGCGCTTTGGCTTTGCGGATACATTCCGATCGCTCGGTTTTGACCTGTGATGACGGAGCAACTTTCGGGTAGATCTCCACGAGCGAGCGCAGCGCGCTCCCGGGGTCGGCGATGATACCGACATCGACGGGAAAGACCTTGCCGATCTCCCAGGGATCTTCTTCGATGTGGATGCAGCGTGTCTCCTGTTTGATGACCGGCTCCGGCAGATAACGGTATTCGCGAATCAAACGGCAGCCGATGGCGAGGATCACATCCGGTTCTCCCCACAACGGAAGATCGAAGGACGGTTGCCGCTCGGCGATCTGAAAGCTTTGCGGATGGGTCGTCGGAAAGGACAGAAACGAATACCGCGGCTCCATCACCACCGGCGCGGCGATCATCTCGGCGAGTTTGATCAGCTCTTCGGTCGTGCCGGCCTTCGCGATACCGCTGCCGGCGACGATCAGTGGTCGTTTCGCCCGTGCGAGCAGTTTGGCTGCTTCCGCCAACGCTTCCGGATCGCCCGCGATGCGCGGGGTGATTCGCGAGCGCGCGGCATCGGGATTCGCGACCTTGATGGTTTCTCCGAGCAGGTTGCTCGGCAAGGCGAGGTAGACCGGGCCGGTCGGCGGCGTGGAAGCGACCTTGAAAGCTCGATTGAGATATTCGGGGATGCGGTCGGCGCGATGGACCTCCGCGCTCCACTTGGTGAACTGCTTGGTCATCTCGACGAGATTTTTCCCCTCGGTGTGAGAATCGCGGCCGTCAATTCGGGTATCGACGTTGGTGGAGGTGACAATGACCGGCGAGCGGTCCCGGTAGGCGTCGTAGAGCGCGCCGACCGAATTCGCCGAGCCCGGCAGGGTGCTCACCTGCGCGAGCTGCGGCCGGCCGGTGACGCGCGCGTGACCATCGGCCATGGAGACCACGCAGGTCTCGTGCATCGCCAGGATGAAACGGATTTTTTCCTGGTCGGCAATGGTGCCGATAAACTCCTGCCCGCTTGTGCCCGGCAGGCCGAAAACGTACTCCACGCCATGGGCCGCGGCGACTTCCAAATAAGCTTGGGAGGCGATTTTTTCTGCTGACATGCTTTTCTTAACTCCTGTTAACCATTGTTCCAGGGTTCAAGTGTTCAAGGTTCAATTTCGGATTGCGGTTCCAGTCGTTCCATACGTTCCAATCGTTCCAATCGTTCCATTCAGGCCCTTGAACGCTTGAACTCTTGAACTTTTGAACGAGTTCTCTCATCGGTACAAGCCGTCGATGAAGCCGCTGTCATCCAGTTCTTTTAGCAGAGTAGAGTTGATAAAGCGCTCCGGGGAAGCCTTGGCGGCTTCGGGGCGGTCTTTTGCGGCCAGGTCAAGCAACGCCTTGACTCCCTTGACCGACGGGTACGGTTTTTTCGGCACGATCTTCACGGCAAAGTAATCATAGGTCGCGGCCACGGCTTCCATGTCGTCGGTGCGCATGGTGCGCGCGATGATTTTCATGCTTGCCGGGCGATTGGTCTTAAAGAAATGAATCCCTTCGACAAAGGCGCGCATAAGCTTGAGCGCGGAGGCGCGCTTCTGGGTGATGAAAGATTGGCTGCTAGCCAGTCCGGTGATCTGAAACTCGGCGCCCAGCTCAGACATGTCCATGAGCACATTCATGCCCTCTTTCTGCGCGATGGTGGTGATCGGCGGAAGCAGGATGGCCGCGTCGAGCCGTCCGGCCTTCATCGCTTCGAGGCGCGTGGACTGTTCGCCGAGCTGGAGAATCGTCACCTCGCGCGCATCGATGCCCATGTGCCGCAAAGCATAGCGGGCGGCGACGTCCGGGGCGGCGCCGAAGCGGTTGATGCCGATGCGCTTGCCCTTGAGCTGATTCGGCGAAGTGATGCCCTTGACGGTGACGAACTGAAACGCGAAGGTGTTGACGATGCCGGCGGTCATGACGAGATCCGACCCGGCGAGATTGCTCGTCACGATGGCCGGGCCGGCCATCGCCATCGCCTGCACCTCGCCGGCGATCATCGCCGCGGCGGCCGTTGGGCCGCCGGGGATAAAAATCAGATTGACGTCCAAGCCGTTCTTTTTAAACAGGCCGGCGTCTTTGGTGATCCAGATCGGTGCATAGGCGCCGGCCTGGGCGCTGTAGCCGACGTTCATCTTCTCCAGCGCGGGCTGGGCGAAAGCCATGGATGCGTAAAGCAATTCGGCCAATCCGATCAGGCCGAACAGCGCGCGAGATTTGTATAGCCGTTGGAACGCCATCCGCTATTTCCCTTCTTCGTGTTTACTTACGGCCAAACCGACTTGATGAATCCCGTCGCTTCCAATTCGTCCATGAAGCTTGTGTCCATGAATTCTTCAGCCTTGCGGCCTTTGGCTTTTGGATTGCTCTCGGCGATGAGGCTCAAGGAATTTTCCACCCCCTTGGCGTTGACCTTGGGGATCTTCTTGATGTAGCGCGAGGTGAAAAGATCGTAGGTGGACGCGAGCATGTCGCGATCGCTGATGCCGCCGTATTTTCTCAGCGCCCGGATGCCCAGCTCCCGATCGGTGAAAAGACGCTTGGTGCCCTCGATGTAGGCCTTGAGAAATCGCAGCACGACGTCACGGTTCGACGTGGAGTAGCGCCGGCTCACGACCACGGTAGTGGCCGGAATGTCGAAACCAGAGTCCGCGAAATCCAAAAGAGTCTTGAGCCCCATCTTCTCCGCTTGCACCGAGGTTGGAAAAGAAATCACGCCGCCGTCAACCGATCGCTGCGAAATCGCCGTGGCGATGTCGGGCATGCGGCCGATCTGGATCAGCTTCACGTCTTTCAGCGGTTCCAGCCCCCAATTTTTTAGCGCCGGGCGGACGAGCAGATCGGTAAGCGAGCCGAAGCGCGTCACCGCCAGCGTCTTGCCTTTGAGATCCTGCGGCTTGGAGATGCCGGGGTGTACCATCAGCTTCATCAACTGATTGTCGATGGAAGTCGCCACCTGAATGAGATCCGCCCCTTCCACAGACGCTTGCAGATAGACGACGGACGAAATCGAAGAGAAATCGAGCTGGCCGGAGACGTGGACCTGGATCAGCTGCACGCCCTGAACGTAGACCATCTCGGTGTCGAAGCCGTATTTTTCCAGCAGTCCCGCTTCTTTGGTAGCGAAGAGCGGGTAGAAGCTCGCGCTCGGCGAGGGGTAGCCGACCCGCAATTTGGCGAGCGTCGCCCCGTCAGAGCGCGCCGCGCCCCAGAGCATTATCAGGCAAATCAACGTCAGGTGGATTTTCCATATACCTCTTCTCATCGGATCACCTCCGTAAGCTGTCGGCTTTCTAAGTTTCTGGTTCCTAGGATGGCGTCTCTCAAGTTCCAGAAGAAATCCGCCCGTCATTCCGGCCAAATCAGCCTGTGGCTGATGCGAGCCGGAATCCAGGGCTTCGAAGGGCCGCTGGATTCCCGCGTGCGCGGGAATGACGACAAAGAGGCCCTACCGAATTCGTCGTCGAATTCTTGAGACACTACACTAGAGACTCAACACTTTTAACGCATGAACCCGCTTTTCTCCAACTCGTCCATCAAGCTCAAGTCGACGAACTCTTCGGCCTTGCGGTTTTTCGCCTTCGGGTTGCGGTCCGCGATCATCGCCAAGGCGGTCTCCACGCCTTTAAGAGAGAGCGTTGGATTTTTCTTGATGTACTTGCCGGCGAAAAGATCGTAGGTCTTGGCAAGGATCTCCGGATCGTCGCTGCCGGCGTACTTCTTGAGCGCCTTGATGCCGAGCGCCTTGTCAGTCAGGAAACGGCGCGTGCCGTCGACATAGGCTTTGAGAAACCGGAGCGTGGTGTCTCTCTGAGCTTTCGCGTAGGCCCGGCTCACCACCACGGCGACGTTGGCGAATTCGAATTCGGTGTCCGCCATGTCGAGCAGTCGCTTCATGCCCAACTTTTCCGCGATAAACGAAGTCGGGTCGGAGATCACGCCCGCGTCGATCTTCTTTCCCGACAGGGCGATCACCATGTCTGACATCCTGCCGACTTGAACCAGCTTGGCGTCTTTGTCGGCGTTAAAGCCCCACTTGTGAAACAACATCCTGATGGCGACGTCGGGCAGTGAGCCAAAGCGGGTGATACCGATGGTCTTTCCCTTGAGATCAGCCGGGGCCATGATGGACGGAACGACGATGACTTTATAGATAAATTTGTCGATGGAGCTTGCGATCAGGACGAGGTCCGCTCCTTCGACCGAGGCTTGCAGCGGCAGCGGTGAACCGGTGACGGTGAAATCGATCTGCTTGGCGACATGCACCTGGGTGATCTGCACGCCCTGGAGATAAAGCAGCTCGGCGCTCAAGCCGTATTTCTCGAACAGGCCGGCTTCTTTGGCGACGAACAGCGGCGAAAAACTCGCGCTCGGCGACGGATAACCGACGCGGATGCGGGTCAGTTCGGCGGCTTGTACCTTTGCCGGGAAAAAGAGAGTCGAAGTTGTTAATAAGGTGAGAAGAAACAATCCGTTTGATTTCATATCATTGTTTCTGCGAGTCGAGTTTCCCGCCTGAGAAATTCCAGCGAATACAGAGGCCGCCTCCCTTGTCATTGCCGCGAAGGCGGCAATCCAGATCCCTGGATTCCGGCTCGCCCCCCCGCTTTCGCGGGGGCTGGCCGGAATGACGGAAGATGGCATAGCACAGACTTCGGAACATTGTCCTAGAGCCCGAACAGCGCCTGCGCGTTGGCAAAAAGAATCTTGTCTTTTGCCGGTTGTTTAAAATCCGCTTTGTCGAAACTGGCAAGCGCTTTCTCCAAATCCACATAGGGATAATCGGTGCCAAATAGCGCCTTGTCCTGGAGCCGGCCACGGATTGATTTTACGAAAAGCTCCGGAAGCTGCTCGGCCAGATAGCCCGAGGTGTCCACGTAAACATTCCTCTTATGGGTGAGCACGCCGATCAGTTCTTGCTCCCAGGGCCAGCCCGGGTGCGCCGCCACGATCTTCATGCGGGGGAAGTCGCGGGCCAGGGTGTCGAGATGAATCGGCCGGCCGTAGTCGAGCGCGATGCCGCTGCCGCCGTCGGTATTCGCGCCCAAAACGGTGAAGCCGACGTGGAACATGACCGGCTTGCCGCCCGCCTGAAGAACTTCCCAGATGCCGTAGTATCTTCTATCGCTGGGATAAAAGGCCTGGTCCGGGGGATGAAACTTGAATCCCTTGACGCTTGGATGCTTGATCAGCTCGCCGGCGTACTGCGCGACTTCATCCAAGTTCGCAGCGCCGGTATCGAGGGAAGCGAGCACCCCGGCGAAGGCGTCGGGAAATTTCGTCGCCAGTTCGATCGCGTGATCGTTGGTGTTGCGTGCGCCTTCGGTCACCGTGGACGGATGCCAGCCGATCAGCAACGCCTTGACGTCTTGCTTGATAAACAGCTCGGCGAACTTATCCGCCGACCGGGGGATGTCGTCGAGGTTTCTTCTGAAATAACCGCAGGCGTGGGTGTCGAGCCCCCGCGTGCTCGGATGAACGTGAACGTCGATGGCGTGCATGGTAAATTTGTTAACCTAGATTATAAGATGGCGCAAGAAGTTTAGGCCGAATTCATGTCAAAGGCGCAAGAAAAATATTGCCGCGGCGGTGGAATCAGCCACTCGAAACTTTCGGAGTCCCGCGGTAGAGTTATGAAACTGCAAATACCACAGGCGACGGCCCAACTCAACGCGATGCGGCTTATTGACTTGGCATTGCCTGAGTGGTAGTGCGGCTCCAGTATCGGTGCCGGAGGAGGGCTAGATGGCCGGGAAAAAATCGCGCATCGTTTTCCTTTTTCTCGCACTGCCCGTCGTTTTCGTCTTCGACGCTTCCACCGCAACGCAAGCCGACCCGTTAACCGTCGGCTACGCGTCTTTTTCAGGCCACTATGCGCCCATGTGGATCGCCGTGGAGGATCGTCTGGGGCAAAAATACGGCCTCGATCTCAAAGTCGTTTATGCTGGCCGGATGCGCCCACAACAGCTACTTGTGAGCGGCGAGGTTCCCATCGTCATCGCAACGGGCAGCGGTGCACTGACGTCGCATATTCTCGGCGTCAGGGACCAGGTGATCGTGGCGAACTTCATCAACCGGGTTGGCGGCGCGATTTATTCCAAGGCCGATATCAAAAGCCCGGAGGAGTTGCGCGGCAAAATTGTGGGCATCGGCCGCGCGGGCTCGATCTCCGATACCATCGTGCGCTACGTGTTGCGCGCCAAGCTCGGCCTTGTGCCCGACCGCGACGTGAAGCTTTTCGTGGTGGGCGAACCGTCGCTCGGTTTGCAATTCTTGGAGCGGGGCATCGTCGACGCCGTGCCGCTTTCCATGCCGCTCAACCTGGCCGCGCGAAAACTGGGCTTCCGCGAACTGGTCAATTATGAAAAGCTCGGTATCGCCTATCCGTCTAACACCGTGACCACGCTGAAACAAACGGCGAGCAAAAACCCCGAGCTGATCGAACGCTTCTTGAAAACCTTGATTGAAGGCATCCATATCTTTAAGACCCAGAAGGAAAAAAGCCTCGCGGTCATGAGAAAAAACTTAAGAGGCGGAAGCGAAGAGGTTCTTGAAGAAACCTATCAAAACACGGTCGGTGAGATGGAAAGCGTCCCCACTCCTCAGTTGGAAGTGATCAAGAGCGGCCTGGACCTTCTTTCGCTGCAATACCCCCAGGCAAAGCAAACCGATCCTAACCCGATCTTCGACCCATCCTTTGTCCGACGAATCGAGCAAAGCGGCTTTATCGCGGCGCTCTATAAGAAGTGACGATCGGAAGCCATCTCACACGAGCACGTCAGGCGAAGAGCCTCGCGGATTTTCGATTAAGCCCCGCGCTGGCCGATTTCCCGCGCCTTGAACGCTTCAGTGTCGGCTGTTATAGGCTTATAAAGAAATAAGAATCGAATCGACGCTAAATTATCCGGTTGGCAGCGCGCGATTCCTGTGGAGCCCTACGGCCATACAGCCGCGGCACCTCTCCACACGCTTCCTAGGGCGAAACCCTCCGAAGCGTACCCTCCTTCGCCAAGGCTACGGAGGGTACCCACCTCGCATTCATTCACGGGTTTACACCCGTGGCTTTCTGCGAAGGAGGGTAAGTTGTTTCAAACGATCGGATTGGAGAGCGAGGGTAGCAAAGCGCGATGGCCGATTACATCAAAGAGCATTACAATTTCCCATTGACTCAAAAGAGCGAGAACAAGCCGCTCAAGGGCGTGCGCGTGATCGACGCCGGCAATATGGTTGCCGCGCCGTTCGCGACGGTATTGCTCGCCGACTTCGGCGCGGACGTGATCAAGATCGAACACCCCAAGTACGGCGATGGACAGCGCAAGCTCGAGCCGATCATGGATGGAATCCCGCTGTGGTGGAAGTCGGTGGCGCGCAATAAACGGTGCGTCACGCTCGACCTGAGCAAGCCCGAAGGGGCGGAGATCTTCAAGCAGCTAATTCGCAAACAAGACGTCATCGTGGAAAATTATCGGCCCGGTACGTTTGAGAAATGGGGCTTGGGCTACGACGTGATCCGCGCCATCGATCCGAAAATTATTCTGCTGCGCATTTCGGGCTTCGGCCAGACCGGGCCGTACAAAAACAGGGCGGGCTTCGGCCGGGTCGCCGAGGCGATGAGCGGTCTCACCAATTTAATTGGCGAGCCCGACGGGCCGCCGATGTCGCCGGGCTATCCGCTCGGCGATCTGATCGCCGGCATATTCGGTTCGCTGTCGGTGATGATGGCGCTCTATCACCGCGACCTGCGCGGCGGCGAGGGGCAGGTGATCGATCTGGCGTTGTACGAGGCGGTGTTCCGTTTCCTCGACTTCGACCCGATCCAGTACGACCAGATGAAGACAGTGCATAGGCGCACCGGCAACCGCGTCGCCTACGTCGCGCCGAGCTCGATGTTCAAAACCAAGGACGGCAAATATCTCACCCTCGCCGCCAGCACGCAAAGCGTCTGGCTGCGGCTCGCCAAGGCCATCGACCGCGAAGAACTGACGACCGACCCGAAGTTCCTCGACAATCCGGCGCGGGTGGTGCATTCGGCGGAAATCAACGGCATCGTCGGCGAGTGGATCGAGCGTCATACCCGCGATCAGGTTATCGAGCACTTCGACAAATTCGAAGTGGCCTATTCGTCCGTGTTCGACATGGAAGACGCATTCCGCGACGTGCAGTACCGCGCTCGGGAGGCGATGGTCCGTGTGCCCGACCCGGACCTCGGCGAGGCGATCGTGCAAAACGTTGTGCCGAAGTTCTCGGCCACGCCAGGGTCGGTGGATTTTCTCGGCGCCCCGATGGGCACGCACAACGAGGAGGTTTTCTGCGGCGAGCTGGGCATGTCGAAGGAGCGGCTCCAGCAACTCAAGGACGCTGGGGTCATCTAACCGCGATTCGCTGCCGTCGACAGTTTTTCCTTCGCGCCAGTTGCAACTCGAAGTTCCACGTTCAAACAGTTCAAGTCGTTCACTCCCCCACCTCTTTCCCCGCGACGCGGGGGAGGACGACGGAGGCGGCTTGATCGTTTTGAACGTCTTGAACCCCTATAAGAGACCATCGCGCCCAGACGCCCAGACCGCAGAATGAACCTTTACCAACAATCGGCGCCACGCGGATAAGTCAGTCGCGGATGCCTTTCCGTTCCAAAAACGCCTTGAAGCCTTCGCGCGGCGAATTGGCTTTCAGTTTGCCCTTGCGCGCGCTTTGTTCGCTATCGTAGCGCTCGCGCCACGGCATGCCGACGCCGTCGTTCAATAATTTCTTAATGCCCTGCACCATGCGCGCATCGTTCTCGGCGATCTGTTGCGCCATCTGCAGCGCAGCTTCACGCAGCTGCCCGCAGGGTACGACCTGATTGAGCAGGCCGATCCGTTCCGCCTCTTCCGCCTTCACCGGCCGGCCGGTGAAAAGCAGTTCTTTTGCCTTGGGCATGCCGACGACCAGAGGCAGGGACCAGGTCGAGTTCGCCCGGCCGTACTTGGCGGCGAGAAATTGAATCTCTGCGTGCTCGCAGCCGATGCGAATGTCCAGCATCGAAGTCAACTGCGCGCCGGCGCCGTACGCGAGGCCGTTGATGGCGCCGATGATCGGTTTGGCGAAGGTGGCGAGATGCCAAGTCGCTTTGCTGCGCACCTCGCTGCGCCCCGCCATCTCCTCGGGCGTCGATTTTACCATCTGATGAATGTCGCCCCCGGCCGAGAAGGCACGCGGGCCGGCGCCGGTCAAAATGACGACGCGGACATCGTCATCGTTTTCGATTTTCGTCAGCTCTTCATCCAGTTCACACGCCAGCTCATAACTCATGGCGTTGAGTTTTTCCGGCCGGTTGAGCGTAATCAGGGCGATTTTATCGACACGCTCGGCGAGAATATTTTGGTAAGACATGTTCGATCTCCTGGACTGGCGGGAATTAAAACAGAAAAATGGCGCTGGTTCAACGAAAGACTGCAAGACCGGAGGCAAAGAAATAACCTGCTACGCGAGCATTGTTTTTCTAGGCTAGGAGGCTACGAGACCCACCCATGCCCCGGAACGATCAGATCGCCCGCCAGTGGCATTTGTTGCGGCGGCTCGAAGGTACCCGAGGGTAAGAGAAGTTTATGTTACGGACTAAGCCCGTAGCGCGAGCGATTAGGTTTTTTGAACGATTGGAACAGCTTGAACTCGGCGAACATTGAGCCTGGAACTTTGAACCTTGAACGAAGGGAATCGGTTGAACGGCTTGACCGGAGTTGGAAAAGTCCGTCGGTCCTGAGTAGGCCCGAGGGGCCATATCGAAGGGCTGGAACGATTGGAACGGAAGTCGGAGTTGAACCTTGACCCTAAACATTGAACCAAAAGAGAGTCGTAACCTCGGATGTCGAAAAATCTTTAACGGCGCGACCTATTATGTCAAGCGCAAATGCTATGGTGGTAACCGTAATGAGGAGACGAAGAAGTTTATGTCGAGCTTGATAAAGGGTTCAGGAGATGAGCCGTATCCTTACCGGCGGGGAGGATCGAGATTATGACCGGTCGTGAAACCGTCTCGATCGAAAGCTCTATCCTCGTTCTCAGAGGCCAGCGCGTTATACTCGCAGCTGATCTCGCCAAGATTTACGGAGTCGAGACTCGCGCGCTCAACCAGGCCGTCAAGCGTAATCAAGAGAGATTTCCAGAGGATTTTATCTTTCGCCTGACCCGCGAGGAGGCTATGACGCTCCCTCTTTCAAGATCACAATCTGTGATCTTGAAACGCGGTGCGAATATCAAATATCTGCCGTATGTCTTCACGGAGCACGGCGCGATGATGGCGGCCAATGTGCTCAACAGCCCGCACGCCGTGCGCATGAGCGTATTCGTGGTCCGAGCGTTCATCAGGCTTCGTCACACCGTCGCATTTCATAAAGAGATCATGATCAAGCTGGACGAGTTGGAACGAAAATTCACCGCGCATGATTCCGATATCACGAGACTGTTTGCTACGGTCCGACAATTGATGGCGCCGCCGGAGTCCAATAAAAGGAAGATCGGATTTCTGGTCGAAGAAAAGGCAGCGGTTTACAGACGGCGCTAGTCGCGTTGGAACTTGAACGGTTCGAAGGGCTTGAACGGAGCGACCTGCCCGCCGCCAGGCAGGCGGGAGCGATTGAACGGCTTGGACAAAGTTGGAACAGTCCGGCGGTCGAGAGTAGGCTCGAGGAGCCGTATCGAAGGGCTGGAACGTTTGAAACGGGCCTCACCTCCGAAGATTCCCCTTGGCATCCACCCGCCATTTCGACTAATATTATCCGAGCGCCGATCCGGGACGTGGCGACTCCGAACCTGCAGGTTTTCGGAGCGGAAACCCGATCGTTCGTAGATCTCCCAATGTGACCGACGGGAAAAGTGCCGAAGAAAGTCAAGACGTAAAAGTCTGCCCCACGATTTTGCCGTTATCCTTTCATCTTTGTTATTGTTCTCGCGAATGCAGTTACGGGAACCGACCGAGACCTACAAAAGGCCGGGCATTGACAGCTAATAATTTTGTCTTCATAAAGGCTAGGGATTAGCCTATGAATCTGCACAACAACGTTCCCCCGGAGCAACGACGCATTCAGCAGATCGTGGCCCGATTCAACGCGGACGAGCAGCTTTGGAGAAGTTTGGAAAGCAAGCGTCGCCTCCGTCGCAGAGTTTTTCCGCGAGTATGGGCCAAGCGCCAAAAGCAACTTGATCTGCTCGACTTTGATGTGGCACGCCCGCCGCAAGACTGCGTAGGTCTGTTTGAGGACTTATGAAAGTCGGTCGCTTCGCCAGGAAACCGGACTCCATTGAGTCTGCAATCCACAACCTGCGAGGTGAAAAGGTTATTCTAGACGCGGACCTCGCGCGCATCTACGGGGTCACCACCAAACGGCTCAACGAGCAGGTCAAGCGGAATGCGCGTCGCTTTCCATTAGACTTCCCATTTCGTCTGAGCAAAGCGGAGTTGGAGCACCTGGCCGGACAACGCGCGAGATCGGACCCATCGG
>JAUYJC010000003.1 GCA_030688735.1 Deltaproteobacteria bacterium | reverse complement strand
GCGAATCGATCAAGCCGGGAATCGCCGTAATGCCGTTGGCGTCGATGGTTTGATCCGCGGTTTGGCTTAGACCGTTGCCGATCGATTGAATCACGCCATCTTTGATGAAGATCGAATCCGCTTGGCGCAGCGGGCTCTCCAATTTTCCCGTCACCAGCGTGCCGATGTTTTTGATCCGAAGAGAAGCCATGATGAAAACCTCGACAGTAAATATATCAAAGGACGTGCGGGAGTAAAAGGAATGCGGTCATGCGATTAGACTAAAAAAAGTTTGCGAATGATTCCGATGATCACGAGGCCAGCACCGAAGGTCACGACGATCGTTGCGCCGGTAGGGAGATCCCAATGATATGAAAAAAAACAACCCAGGACGCTCACGCAAAAGCTCACCAGCCATCCCGCGCAGAGGCTCTTGCCCAGCGGGACGATGCCGATCGCGGTCCGCTCGACGAGAAGCATGGCGCAGACCGCCGGCACGACAAGGTACGAGAAGACCAGCAACACTCCTGCGATCCCGACGCTGGCGTTCACGACGAAACCGAAGGTGCTGTAGAAAAAGAGGTCCCAGACCCACGATCTTTGGCCTTGCCCTTTTTCCCACTCGTTCATGTTGGAGTTCTCCCACATCGGTTTGCGCCACCGCCAATGGAGAACGCCGATGACCGCGTACAGCAACGCGGTCTTGGCGATGGTGCCCCATTGCACAAAGAGCAGGGAGCCCACGAGAAGATCTTTCACATGCTCCGCTCCGCCCGGCGCTCGGTCGACGACCAGGATAGCCGCAGCGGCCGAAACCGCGTAGATGATGCCGATGAAGGCCTCCTGGGGGATGCGCGCCCGCCGCGAGCGAGTCAGCGAAAAAATCACCGCGCCAATCAACGTAAACGCCAGCGACACCCAATAGGCCTCGGCGCCGTGGAGTTCCATCCCAAGGAGAAATGCGAAGCTCGCGCCCAGCGCGGCGAGCTGCGCCAGGGCGATATCGACGAAGATGACGCCGCGCCGTACGACGTGAAGTCCGAGGTAGACATGGATGCCGGTCAGGACCAGGCTTGCGACAAAGGGTGCAGCCATTATGGCAAGAAATTCCTGCATAGGTACCTTTCCTATTTAAGAGCGTTAACTAACTTCCCGACGATCGCGTCGAAAAGCTCGCCGTAGCTTCGAATCGTCTCCTCGCCGCCCACGGAAGTCGGCAGAACCAGCAGTTTGGCCCCGGTCTTTTCCGCAATCGATCTTGGCACGTTTGGGTTGGTGTAGTTGCTCGCGATCAGCGCCTTCACTTTGCGTTGCCGTATGATCTGGACCAGCTCTTCCAAATGTCTCGGCGAGGGCGGAATGCCGGGCTTGTCCTCGACGTAGCCGATGATGGATAGACCAAGCCACCTCATCAGATATTCCCACTCCTTGTGATACGTCACGATTTCCGTGCCGCGCAGCGGCGCCATCTGCTCCTCCCAGTGCTTGCGGCGCGCGCCGAGATCGTTCTCGAATGATTTTAGATTTTGCTCGAAGGTTGCCGATTCTCCGGGCGCCACCGTTTTAAGCTCCTGGGCGACTCGGCGCGCCATGATGACGCCGTTTCTCGGATCGAGCCAGTAATGGGGATTGCCCAGCGGGTGAACGTCGCCCTGGGCGCGCGATATCGGACCGGAGGGCCTTTCGAGAACGGAAACTCCTGGAGATAGATCGACCACGACGAGAGACGGATTGCGCGATC
The DNA here is from genome assembly GCA_030688735.1 of Deltaproteobacteria bacterium. Taxonomy (GTDB): domain Bacteria; phylum Desulfobacterota; class Binatia; order UBA9968; family UBA9968; genus JACPFE01. Next base: position 3,036 of record JAUYJC010000003.1, on the reverse strand, counting down.
CTTGGATCAGCAGCGGCAACCAGCCTACTTCCAACTCCAGCCCGACGTTGAAAAGCATGCGCGCGCGATTGACGATGCGCACGTAGCTCGGCTTGGCCTCGACGAAATGGGGATCTTGATAGCCCTTGGCTATGCTCTCGACCGCGACACGGTCGCCGCCGACCGCTTTGACGATCGCTGCGATATCGGCTGTCGTGGCCACCACCGAGATCGGCTGCGCCGCCGCCAATGGCGCGGCTGGAATGACAAGGCATAAAAGCAATTGGAAAATGCGTCTCATAGCGCCTCCTAGTATTGATGGGCCGGATGGGAACCGATGGTGAAACTCAATTGTAATAGAACTTGATTTACCGGACCCCCGCGGTCCTGGATCGTGTAGCTATGTTGAAGCCGAAGGGCGGAAAATTCACTGGGCACGAGAGCGATGAGCGTCGTCCAGCGATGCTTGCGGCCATCGTCGAGTTTGGGCACGCCGAGAAGATCGTAACGTCCCTGGAGCCACCAACGGCGCGCGAACTGGTACTGGAGCGAGGAATAAAGGCCGCCACCACGGGAGGCCGGATCTCGGCGGCGATCCCGCTGAAAGAAAATATACTCGTTCCGCCAGACCAGCCCCTTTTCCGTCGACTGGCGCAAGGGTCGCCATTTTATGGTCAGATCGGCGCCCACGGCCTGCGACAACCGGTGACTGGCGTCGGAGTTCCGGCCGGCAATATAGGAATTGCCGAGTTCCAGCGTCGTCTCATCGTTGAGGTCGAAGAAGTTTTTCCAGTGGCCGAGATAGGCGCCGCGCGGCTTGGCGTTTTCCGACGCGCGAAACAAACGGTCGTTTTCCCCGGCAAGGCCTTGAAAGGTAATCTCGGAAAACCAGGACGTCGGCAGCAAGTAGGATAGTCCAACGCCGGGCTCTTTGAGTCCTTCATCGCCGAACGCTGCCTGGTTAACCAACGGCGGATCGATGAAAGGAAATTGATGCGCGTGGAGAAGATTATGTTTGCCGAAACCGGCGAAGAACTTGCCGAGCTTCAGGCTTGTGTCGCGCGGCAGAAGGTCGTAGGGCAGTTGCTCCGACGTGACGTAACCTTCTTCTATTTCCGCGTTGCCCGCCCGATTCACCGCGAGAATGAAATTCGCCTTCCAATACGGATCGACGTCGGCGGTGAACTGGAACTCCGCTTCCTGAAAATTGAAGCCGTTTTGAAAGTCCAAGCCGGTGAGCCGGCGAGTCACGGCGGGCCTGGAAGAGTAGCCGCCGCCGAAAAGCCCGTTGACGCTGATCGCGGGATTGAAGGCATTTGAGATTCCCTTCGCAGGCGGCGCTGGTTGGGCGACCTGACTATCGGCTTGGGCCGGAGTGGACGGCGTTGCGGCGAGGCTATCCCTGTTGGTCGCCTTCTCTTTCTCCAACTGCTCGATGCGCTTGAGCGCCTCCTGTAAACGCTCGCCGATATCGCGCACCAGCGCTTTCAGCGATTCCATTTCAGAGAGTTGGGCATAACCGACTTGCGGGACCAGAAGCATTAATGCCCAGCACACGGCATAAGCAAAGGCTCCCCTCCGAATTGAGTTCATAATCGCACCTCCCAAAAGAAAAAACAGTGCGCCCCCCTACCGAGGGAGGGACCGGCGCAAGCTCCGACTACGAAAAAAACGGCAACTAAAGAGAATGCGTGAATGGAGGCGCCCGGCTATGGCGCTGGATACCGAAGAGTGAACCGAAGAGATCGTGCGGCTCAGTCCGAACCGGGTGGAAAACCAGAACTGGAGGCGAGTTGAAGAGAGCCGTCGCCAGACCTGTCTGCGTCCGGCTTCCGGAGAGGCAACTGCATTCTTTGACGACCTGGGCCGCTGCCGCTACGGGGTGAAAATGGAGGGGGAGAAAAAATACCGCAAGCAGTAAGAACAACCCGACGAAGCGCCGGCGGCCTAGTCGGGCCAATCGATATCGAGGGGTCTGCACGACTGCCTGAATAACCCTTTGATCCTGGGTTGTCAAACCTCGGCAATCCGAAAGGCATGATCTGAACATGCATCGGGCGGAGAATTGCCATGACCGCCGATCATGGCCGACTCATGAATAAATAAGGTAATTTTCGCCCTCGGTGGAGCATGGTTGAACCGGCGTTGGAAAACGGTAAACCTCTCGCTCCCCAGCGCGTCTAAAAGCTTCAGAGTTGGGAAAAAACACCAAAGGGAGGTAGCATGAGCAAACTAAAGTTTGTGTTTGGCGCAGGCCTGGTTGCGACTTCGTTGCTAGTCGCTGGAACATCGTCTTTCGCCGGCGAGATTCGCGACGACCGCAAGGAAATCAAACAAGATCGCAAGGAACTCAAGGCCGACCGCAAAGAGATCCGCCAGGATCGCAAAGAGCTCCGCGCAGACCACAAAGAACTGCGCAAAGACCGGCGCGAACTGCGCAAGGATATTAGAACCGGTGCGAGTCCGGCGGAGATCGCCGCCGATAGACAAGAGATCAAAGCGGATCGGAAAGAGATAAAAGGGGACCGCAAGGAACTCAAGGGAGATCGGGTCGAACGCAAAGCCGACCGCCGAGAACTCGTGCAAGACCGGCGTGAGTTGAGACGCGATCTCAAAGACAAGTTAGGCAATTAGACCAATCATAGCTGAAGCTGATCGCCCGTGAACACCACCTTGGCTGCTGACTCGCGCACCGCTCTTGGCCGACTACTTTTCCCCTCCGGCTGTGCTAACCTAACATGGATGGCAGCCATTCCGACGGCGCAGATCGGTGACGAAGAACTGGTGGCGTCAGCCCAAAAGGGGGATCGCCGGGCGTTCGAAGAACTTGTGGAACGTCATCAACAGAAGGCCTATCGCATCGCCTTCGGTTTCGCCCGGGATCGCGAGGAGGCGAAGGACTTGTCACAGGAAGCCTTCTTGAAGGCGTTCACGCACATCGGCCGCTTCGACGGCCGCTCGGGTTTTTACACCTGGTTCTACCGCATCCTGGTCAATGTCTGCCTGGATTACCGCCGCCGCGCCAAGCGCACGCCCGCGGAGGAATTCAACGAAACC
>JAUYJC010000001.1 GCA_030688735.1 Deltaproteobacteria bacterium | reverse complement strand
CCCCGATGCAGCGGCACATCCCTTGGTCGATCGCCACTACACGCTTTCGTCTGGCAAGGGCCATCGCCCGACGCCTGTGTCAGTGCCCGTGTTGCGGAAAACCCTACTCCAGGGGAAATAGCCGTTCTTAACACAGTACAACTAAGACACCCCCGATAATAAACAGCAGAACAGATCCATAGAGCGTCGCAGCCGTCATGGTCCCCAGGGTTGTTTTGGCCGTCGAGACCTGCTCGGCCGCTGTAACCACGTCAACTCCGGGAATGTTTTTGAGATCCGCCGCGACTGCTTCGACGTTGGCAACCGAGTCCACGGTGACCCTGATCTTTGAGAGCTTGTCGCCGGGCTTGAAAATGTGCCGGAAGGTCTCCAGAGGAACAAAGACGTGGTTGTCGCCGAAATCGTTTCCCGTCGCGTAAATGCCAACGACTTGTAAGGACTCTCCATTCAGCGTGATTTTTTTCCCGTCAAGAGCAGATTCAGTAACTTCCCCGCTAATCCCGACCCGCTCCTTGGCGTACAGCCTGCCAACGACAGCCACATTTCCACTTGCATCCTTCTCGTCCAATCCACGCCCGGCTATGATCTTAGCGTTTTCATAATCGACCTCTCCGATCGCACGCATCGGGGCGCCGGGTCTGAGGCCTATGATCATCGCGTAGGCATTCTGTTTCGTGGCGTCCATCTGAGGGATATGCACGTACTCCTCGATCCTAATGATATGCTTCGCGTTGGGAATCCGCTTGGCCATCTCCAGAGTTGCGACCGAAAACTCGTCCGCGCCAACCGGTTTGTCTGCTCCGAATCCTCCAGTCCCGAATGCTCCGGCTTCGCGAAGCTCGATCAACGTGCGCAGGCGAGCCTGAAGGTTTTCCAATTGCTCTTGAGTTTGGAACGCGGCCTGAACCATCACAGCAAAGAGACCGATGACGACGGACAACAAAAGCAAGACGACTGTCGTCCTCACCTTGTTCCTGAAAGGATTTCTAAGCCCTCGTTGAATTGCACCCATACACTTCCGTCACTTCATCATGCCCATCGGCATCCATTGCATCGTGAATCCGACAAAGCCGTTGTAAAAGACCAAGAGACCGACACTTGCGACCAGAATAAGAACGCCGCTGATGCGTTCTATATATAAGGACGTGCGCGCTATATTCAGCGCTTTCAGGAGGCCGACAGAAACCGCCACGGCTAATAGAACTCCGCCACGGCCAAGTGCATACGCAACCATCAGTAATGTGGCGTGCAACACGCTTGCCTGAACGGCGACGAAGGCCACGATGGCAAAAAAGATCGGCATCGTGCACGGAGTGACGACAAGCCCGAAGGGAAGGCCCAAAGCAAAAGCGCCGAACCCCGTGCTCGGTTGCTGTGCCCAACGGAATATCGGCATGACAGGCATCTTCCGCTTTAAAACCCCGAGGAGCTGAAGTCCCATCAGCAAGCCGACTAGACCAGGAATCCATCGGTCCAGTTGATAGTTAGTAAAAATCGTCAAGACGGAATTTCCTAAAATTGATGCGATTGCTCCAAGAAGGGCGAGCATAACTGCATTCCCCACGATAAACGGTATGGCCAGGCGGAGACCTGCTCCGCTGTTCGATTCAGCGTAGCCTCCTATATACCCGCCAAACATGCTGAGCACGGGCACGTAACATGGACTGAGCGCGCTAGCCAGGCCGCCAGCCGTAACGAGTAGATAAACCCAAGGCGAAAGCTGAGTTGTGGAACCCAGCGCTTCGTAAAGCTGTTGCATCCAGTAGAAAATGGTCTCAATCATTTCGGAAGTTCCTCTATCCCTCTGACTTGAAAGCCGGCTTCCGCGATGGCCTGCTTTAGTCGCTCGATCGTCACCTTACCCGAATCGTAAAGGACCGTTGCGCTATCACCCTTCAGATCTACATCGTACGTAATGACTCCGGGTACTCGCTTCAATTTTGCCGCAACTGCGGCCCTGCAGAGCACTCAGGCCATTCCGAGATTTTTAAGAACAACCTTCTTCTGGCCCAGCCCTGGAGCCGGCACCGCTGCACTTGCGTTACTGGCCGAACTATTTACTTGAGCAGTTGGAGCGACGAGCGAGACGTAAACCACTGCAGCGATCCCGAACCCAAAAACCAACCAGCCCCGGTTTTTTCTTGCGGTGTTCATAGATCCACCCATTTCGAGTCTCTTGCAATCAGCAGAGGATGCATTACGCATTCACCGGACTCGCTGAACGCCTCATCAGCTTGCTCTTACCGGCAGTCGAGGTTGCGGGCGTCCCACGCTCATCACGGCGTTGAAGAAGAGTGATGGCTTTCCCCATAACGAGTTGAAGAAGATTGCAGTGACGCTTCCCGCCATTGCCGCCATCGCCCATACGGGATAAATAAGGCCGGTCGCCGCGATCGGAATGCCAATGCCGTTGAAGCAGAAAGCCAGCACCACGTTCTGCACCATCTTGCGATAGCCGCGACGGCTGATGTCGTGCGCAACGAGGATCGATTCGAGGCGATTTCCCAGGATGATGATATCGGCCGATTCGATCGCTATATCCGTACCACTGCCCATGGCGATGCCAACGTCCGCCTGCATAAGCGCAGGGGCGTCGTTTATTCCATCGCCAACCATCGCGACTTTTCCGGCTCGCTGAAGCTTACGAATGACATCCGCTTTGCGGTCAGGCAGCACACCGGCATACACTTCGTCGATGCCGGCTTCCCTAGCCATTCGCTTTGCCGCACGCTCGTTGTCACCAGTGAGAAGAACGGGTTTGATCCCGATTTTGCGAAGCGCCGTAACCGTCTTCGCTGCGTCGGCCCGTAACCGGTCGCCCAGCGCGACAATGCCCAACGCATTACCATTTCTAGCGACCGCGATGACGGTACGCCCCGCCTTTTCCAATTCGTGAATACGTGCCGCGAGAGGCGCAACGTCGATGCCTTTTTCCTCCAAAAACTTCGGACTCCCAACCAGAACCTTTGCGCCCTCGATAACGGCGGACACACCGCGGCCCGGAACCGCCAGGAAGTATTCCACTGCAGGAGGCGTTATCTTGCGTTCGAACGCAGCATTCGTGATCGCTTGGGCAAGTGGGTGCTCGGAAGAAATTTCTGCGGCGGCGGAAAGTCCGAGCAGTTCTTCTTCGGTCGAACCCAGGGGCAAGATTTCTTGCACCAGCGGCTGGCCCTCGGTCAGAGTCCCCGTTTTGTCCAATACGACATGCTTCACCAGCCGATATGCCTGAAACGCTTCACCCGTGCGCATCAGAATGCCGCGCTCCGCCGCTTCGCCTGCACCACGCACGATCGACAGCGGCGCCGAGATACCGACAGCACAGGGATAACCCATGACGAGTACACTCAAGCCGGCAAATACCGCGCGCTCGATGTCGACATGCCCGGTCGCGATCCAGGAGCCCACCACCCAACCGATCACCGCGAGTAAGGCAATCACGAGCACCGTGGGAGTGTAGACCCGCAGCACACGATCAACCAGGTGAAGCAGTCCCGGCTTTAAGGCGCGCGCGTCTTCCACGTAACGGACCACTTGTTGCAGAAAGGTCTGTTCTCCAATTGTCTTAACGCGTACCAATAATGTCCCCATGCGATTGACCGAGCCTCCGACCACTTGGCTCCCTTCTGCCTTTTCGACTGGTACGGGTTCCCCGGTAATAAAGGACTCGTCGACCGCCGAATGGCCGCTGATTACCTGGCCATCGGCGGGGATGCGCTCGCCAGGTCGAATGCGCACGTGGTCTCCGACTTTCACTCGCTCGATCGGAATTTCTTCCTCGCGATCGCCCCGTACTACTCGCGCAGTATCAGGTTGCAGGTCGAGCAGCTTCTTGACCGCCTGTGAGCTTCGCGTCTTGACGATCAACGAGAGCCACTCCGAAAAGATGTGATAGGTAGCAACCATCACCGTGACCGCAAAGAAGGAAGCCGTGGGATAACCCGAAGGGCGTAGGGCGACGCCGATCAAACCACCAACAATCCCCGCAAAGGCACCCGTCTCAAGCAGCACGTGTTGATTCAAAATTCCGCGCCGCAGCGCCTGGAATGCCATAACGAGAATGTGATTCCCGATGCCATAAACCACCGCAAAGGCCAGGGCAGCAGTGATCCATGGGGTTGGTTCAAGCAGCCAGCCCTGGGTTTTGGCGAAATGCAAAGCCAACCCGAGCACACCCAGGCCCAATGCCCCACCTAACGCGATGCCAAAACCACGGGCTCTCAAAACGACAAAGACGAATGCAATGAGGCTTGCGAAGACGACTAAAGATAAGAGAGTTAGCCAGAATCCTTCCGGATGAGCCACTAGCCCGATCGCCGCGAGGCTGCAGGCGACGGCTGCTAAAAAGCGCCGGCCTTCCCGTACGAGCGCTGCCTCTTCTTCTTCGAACGGCCGCAGCTTACGTGGATCGGAGATCGTATAACCGATGTCCTGTAGGATCTGGAGCAGTGCTTCAGGATGCGCAATACGCGGATCGTACTCGATTAAGGCTTGCTCGTGGGTGAGGCTCACCGCGACCTTGTCGACGCCGGGCTGCTTGCCGAGCGCCTTTTCGATGGTCCCGGTGCAGAGCGAGCAGTGCAATCCCCCGATCCGGGCGCGAATCCTGGCCCGACCGGGCCGATTTGCAGATTCTTCAGTCCAATAGCGGGAAACGGATTCAACGGAGCTTACGGTACTCATGATGACACCTCATTACTTTTAGTGGGCATCTTGATGATGCGATGATTTCCATGTACGCCCGTCCAGCGTTTCACTCACAAAGCCCGGATCGGCCTCAGCCACGGTTTCGATTCGAAACCCGGTACCCGCTATTCTCTATAACTGCGACCAGTTGTTCCTCGGTGACGGCATCGGAATCGTAGAGAACCCGAGCTTCTCCATCTTTGAAAGATGCGCGTGCCTTTTGGACGCCGGCATTGCGCCCTAAAAGAGACTGAATTGTTTCAGCGCAGCCGTCGCAACGCATGCCTTCGATCTTGAATGTCACAGTGTTCATCTTGCCCTCCTATTAGTTCACATGCTAAACCTTGAACTATAGTTTAAGGTCAAGGGGGTCCAAAAAAATGTTAACGATCGGTCGTGTTGCCCGCCAGGTAGGAGTTCAGCCGTCTGCAATCCGATATTATGAAGCTCAAGGAATTCTCAGACCAGCAGATCGTCGGCCGAACGGGTATAGGGTCTATACCGATAATGCGGTTAAGTTATTGCTGTTCGTGAAACGCGCGCAGGCGCTCGGCATAACTCTTAAAGAAATAAAGCCGCTGCTTGATTTGGCCACTCAGGGTCAGCGGCCTTGCAACCAAGTGAAGGAGCTGGCGCGCAACCACTTACGTGACATCACCGATAAGATCCGGGAGCTACAGACACTTCGGAATGAGCTTCGCGCATTATTGCGACGTAATGTCGGCCGGCCACACGGAAGCGAGGTTTGTCCGATTATTCAAAGCAGCTAAAAGAATGAGCTCTTTGGGAGACCCTTATGACCATGCGCATGGTTGGAAGCTCAGTTTTTCTCTTCTTAATAGCCGGACTTTGCGAGATTGGTGCTGGATGGCTTGTCTGGCAGTGGCTAAGAGAGGGAAAGGGACTTGCGTGGGGCCTTGTCGGAGGCATGGTTCTAATTCTCTACGGTATCGTCCCCACTTTTCAGCCTGCTCACTTCGGTCGCGTCTATGCTGCTTACGGGGGCGTTTTTATCGTCCTGTCCCTACTCTGGGGTTGGCTTCTGGATGGGAACGTTCCGGACCGTTTTGACATGATCGGCGCAGCAATCGCTCTGGTAGGTGTTTCTGTGATTATGTATTGGCCGAGGTAGGAGCGAAAAAATGACCGGTCATCAAAAAGGACTTGTCGAAAAGTCCAGCTGGCATCAAAAGGAGATGCAGCACTAGAGAATTTACTCTGCTGCGGTCGCAGCAGGCGCGTTCCTCGTACGAACAAGGCGCCGCTAGTACGGCTTGGGTGTGGATTGAAGGGCTGGAGACTAATGGATTTTCAATATAGAGATGTAAACTCGGACAACGGAATTGTGATCGTCCAAATTTTGATTTTCTTGATGTGTGCGTGCACTGCATTGGCTGGCACCAACCCGGAGCTTCTTCCCGATGGCTCTCTGCGGCCGGGCATGCGGATTACAATTCGAGCGGGACAAGAAAGAGAATTTCTCTTCCAGCCGGAGGGCGTTAGGTTTCTATCTGGCCGGGCGCGAATTGTGGCCGTAGGAAGACCTTTCATTGACCAGGAGGGGCGGGAAATAAAAGAATTTTTTTATCGACGTCGGTAAGTCTATCAGTATACCGTGGATGCACGATGAAAAGCCGTTCCGCATGAGGATTCATGCTGAAACTGACTTTACTCTGGAAGCCCGGAAAAGTTGGGAATGGACCCCGGAAGACGACTACCAACCCCTTTGATGCCCACGGATCGCCCATTCGATTTCTCAGTCCCCTCGAAACCGCGGTTAACGTTACTGTGGTATCTAATCATCATGTATCGGCCAAGCTAATGACACCACACAAGAAAGCACTCGTTTCGGAATACTTCACCGTTGGCTGGAATGTTATTGAAGGCATCGTCGCTATTGCGGCCGGGGTCATCGCTGGCTCAATAGCGTTAGTGGGCTTCGGTTTAGATAGCTATATCGAAGTCGGGTCAGGTTTGGTTTTAATCTGGAGACTTCGTAAACACGGATTCAGCAACGCTGAAGAAGAGGAAACTGCGGAGAAAAGGGCTATCTTTTTTGTGGGAATCACGTTCCTGGTACTGGCCTTGTATGTGACCTATGAATCTGGAAAGAAGCTCCTTTTGCATGAACATCCAGATGAAAGCCTCATTGGAATCATCTTGGCTATCGTTTCCTTAATCATAATGCCCCTACTCGCGTTTTATAAGAAGCGACTGGCCGCGGAAATCAATAGCCGCGCTCTAAGAGCGGATGCATTGGAAACGCTTGCCTGCTCCTATCTTTCCTTGACCCTAGTCTTGGGGCTTGGAGCTAACGCGCTCTTGGGTTGGTGGTGGGCCGACCCTATCGCTGCGTTGGCAATGGTCTATTTTCTCGTTAAGGAAGGATCGGAAGCGATTGAAGAGAGTCGAGGCAGCACTCAGCATGAAGGAGTTCCGGAATGAATTTGGATGGGCAGCGAAGCGGTCTCAACGAACTTATGGCGCGTAGAAATTAAGGGCTGGTTACGTCATAGTCTAATAATGTTGGGCAAATTGGCATCTAGGTCAAAGGTTTGAACGAGCAACGCCTCTACTCCCTCTATCTCCTCCTTCTCAGCGCGCTGCTCTTTTTCCCCTTCCTCGGTTCGCGTGATTTTTGGGCGCCGGTGGAACCGCGCTACGCGGAGATCGCGCGGGTCATGTTCATGAAGGGCGAGTGGATCGTGCCGACGGTTAACGGCGATCTCTATACCGACAAGCCGATTCTATTCTTTTGGTTGGTCCTGATTTTTTCTAAACTCGCTGGAAGCGTGAACGAATGGACCGTGCGCTTGCCGGCGGTGCTTGGCGCCCTGGGCGCCGTCCTAACGACTTACAAGCTCGGCAAAGATTTTTTCGGCCCCAAAATCGGCTTCATGGCCGCCGTGGTTCTTGCCACCTCGGTTCGCGTCATCTTGGAAGCCCGGTGGGCTCACGTGGACATGCTGTTTACGTTCTTATTCCTCCTGTCGATGCTTTTCGCCGCGCGGGCTGTTCTCGTTAAGGAAAACCGGAACGAAATGATCGCGGCGTATGTTTTCATGGCCCTCGCTGTGCTCACGAAGGGGCTGATCGGCGTCGTGCTCCCGGCGCTTGTTCTAATGACCTTCGTCGTCGTCAGACGAGATTGGCGGTTGCTGGCTAAAGCGCGGCTGCCGTTGGGGATACCGCTATTTCTATTGGTTGCGGCGCCATGGTTTTATTTGGTCAATCAAGCCACCGGCGGAAAATGGCTTGGCGATTTTATATATATTCACCATGTCCGGCGCTTTACCGAACCCTTGGGTCACCGCGAGCCGTTTTACTATTATTTTACGACCTTGCCGGTGGACCTGCTACCCTGGACGATATTCGCCCTGCCCGCGCTATTTGCATATAAACCGAGCAAGAAACTGTTTGCCGAGCCGACGTCACTTTTCTTCACGCTCTGGTTCTTCGTCATTTTTATTTTCTTCAGCCTTTCCGATTCGAAGCGGGACCTTTATCTGCTTCCACTGTTGCCGGTAACGGCGCTCTTTATCGCGGTCTACTTTGAAGACTTAGTCAGCGGGAAACTTTCGCTGGGTTGGTTGCAAAGCAGCCTGGCGTTCGCGCTCTTTGGTTTGCTCGCGCTGGGTTGCTTGGCGCTTCCCATGGCGACTTGGATGCTGCGCAGAGACGCCTTTGGAATCAGCATCCCCATCGCCCTGGCGATCGGCGCGGGGGCGCTCATAGTTTTCTACTTCCTTTGGCGCCGCGAACCCTGGCGCCTTTTTCTGGCAACGGCTCTTTTGATGGCGGTCGGTTTGACGGTCGCATCAGCCTGGGTCCTGCCATATCTCGACCAATTCAAGTCGCCACGGCCGTTGGCCCTGGCCGTCAACGCGAAAGTTCCGCCGGGCGTGCCACTTTACATTTATGCCGACACGATGAACGATTACAATTTCTATACCGGCCGCGAGATCATTCCGGTCCTTTCTTCGCGGCCGGGCAGCCAGGCGCCGGCGCTCGCCAACCAGGCGGGTTATCTGCTGATCCGAGACCGGGATTTGCAGCGAATCCATCCATTGCCCGACGACAAGGTTTTGCTCAGCCAATCCGTCGGCGGCAAGACCTGGTATCTGGTGTCCCTCGCAGATGTCGAGTTTCGCCGGTGAAATATCGGCCGACCCTTCGACGCGCGCCCCGGCCTTCGGCCATGGCGCTTGCTCAGGATGCAGCCCCACGGGCTCTGCCCGTGGGGCTCCACACTTGCATGAAATTTGACTTAGCGGTAGGAGTTTAAGAGTGGGCGGATGCCTGCCAAAAAACCAAGGTTAAGGGGGAGGCTTTATGAAACCACTGAAGGTTGGAAATCTTATGGCCATAGCAATGGTCTTTGCCGGTGTCATCACGTTGTTTTTCCAAGCTCCGCGGTTAATGGCGGCGCAAGCTCGAGCTCCGCGCAGCGGCGGCGAGTTGGTCTTCGCCGTGGGCGGCACGCCGCCGTCCTTCGACGGGCACCGGGAAACCACGTTCGCGATGCTCCATCCCGTGGCGCCGCATTACAGCACGTTGCTACGCTTCGATCCACAGAGTTATCCCAAGATCATCGGTGACGTGGCGGAGAGTTGGAGCATTTCCAAAGATGCGTTGACCTACACGTTCAAGATCCGCCGCAATATTAATTTTCACGATGGCAGTAAGCTAACGTCCAAGGACGTTCGCGCGACCTATGAAAAAATTATTTTTCCGCCCAAAGGGGTACCGAGTGCCCGTGGGGCATCCTACGCAAACGTCGATAAGATCGAGACCCCGGATGTTTATACCGTGGTGTTTCACCTCAAACAGCCGTCCGCTTCCTTTCTCGCCAACTTGGCATCTCCGTGGAATTTTATTTACAAGGCCGACATCTTGGAGAAAGATCCGCGCTGGTACGAAAAAAATATCATGGGGTCGGGGCCATTTTCTTTCGTTGAGTATGTGCCCGGGTCCCACTGGGTGGGTAAGAAAAACCCGGATTATTACATGAAGGGCCGGCCTTATCTGGATGGGTTCAAAGCGATCTTTATCCGGGACACCGCGCCCCGTGTAGCTGCGATTCGCAGCGGACAAGCGCTTATCGAATTTCGCGGCTTCAATCCCGCGGCGCGCGACGACATCATGAAATCCTTGGGTAACAAGGGTGTTGTCCAAGACAGTCCGTGGATCTGCAATCTTACGGTCACGATAAATAATGAAAAGAAGCCGTTCGACGACCCGCGGGTCCGCCGGGCGTTGTCGCTCGCCATCGACCGCCGGTTGGGCTCCACGGCTCTGGCGAAAATTTCTCTCGAAAAATTTGTCGGAGGTGTCTTTCGGCCCGGTTCCGAGTTTGCGGCTTCGGATGCGGAGCTGAGCAAGCTAACGGGCTTTGGCAGGAACATCGAGGCGGCGCGGAAGGAGGCTCGCCGTTTGCTCAAAGAGGCAGGCGTGCCGGATGGTTTTTCCTTCACCCTTAAGAACCGCAACGTCAAAGAGCCCTACGAGGTCACCGGCGTCTTCGTCATCGATCAATGGCGTCAAATCGGATTGAACGTGACCCACATCCAGCAAGAAGGGGGCCCCTATTTTAACGATTTTCGCCAGGGAAATTACGATACGGGGATTGATTTTGCTTGCGACTTCATGGACGAGCCCGATCTCCAGCTCATAAAATTTATTAGCAGCGATAAGAGCTCTCTCAACTACTCCCGCTACAAGGACTCGGTTCTGGATGATCTCTATGAAAAGCAGAGCCAGGAGACCGACCCCAAAAAACGACTGGCGTTGCTTCGGCAATTCGAAAAACGGGTGCTCGATGAAAAGGCCTACCAATTTCACATTCTATGGTGGCAGAGAATCATCCCTCATTGGGCCAAGGTTAAAGGCTGGAAGGTCACTCCCAGCCACTACTTAAATCAGGATCTACGAGACGTCTGGCTGGCGGAGTGATGGGGATGGGTCGAGGATCGAGAATGGACGAACGAGGATCGAAAAGAGAAAACCGAGACTTGCGCGGTTAACCGTGCGCCATCCTCCATCCTCGATTCTCTATCTTCGACCCAGTAGAAAATGCGCCTGTACATTCTGAAGCGCCTTCTACTGATGATCCCAACCCTCTTCGGGGTCGCGGTTCTCATATTTTTATTGATTCGAGTTGCACCGGGGGACATTGTCGAGCTCAAGTACGCAGGCCAAGGCGCATATGCGCCGCCGGAGGCGATCGCAAGTGAGCGGGCACAGTTGGGTTTGGACAAGCCGCTATGGTACCAATTTGCCGCCTGGATGTGGGGGATAGCACATGTGGACTTCGGAATATCGATGTGGACCGGGCGTCCGATTATCCATGAGGTCGCCATTCGGTTGGAACTTAGCCTTCAGCTTGCGCTCATGGCGACCCTTATCGCTATTCTGATATCCGTGGCGATGGGAACTCTCGCGGCGCTCTATCAGGATACGTGGATCGACTATTTCGTGCGGATCTTTTCCATCGCCGGACTCGCGATCCCCTCTTTTTGGCTCGGCATCGTTATCATCCTCGCTTTCGTAATCTATTTTCGCTGGCTTCCGCCGCTCATTTTTACTTCATTTTGGGTGGATCCCAGAGAGAATCTGTCGCAGATGATCTGGCCGGCTCTGGCGGTTGGTTATCGTTATTCCGCCGTGGCGACCCGCATGACGCGTTCTACGGTTCTGGAAGTGTTGCGCGAGGACTACATCCGCACGGCCCGGGCAAAAGGCGTCGGGGAAAGAGCCGTGCTGATTCGCCACGCGCTAAAGAACGCGATGTTACCGGTGATCACGGTTATCGGCCTCGAGTTCGCGTTTCTTGTCGGAGGTTTAGTCGTCACGGAGCAAGTTTTTAATCTCAATGGTATCGGCAAGCTCCTAGTCGAAGCGATTAGCCAGCGCGACTATTTGATGGTTCAGAATCTTGTACTGCTTATTTCCTTCGTCTTTATTTTTGTCAACTTTCTCGTCGATGTGATTAACGCCTTCGTCGATCCCCGGATACGGTATCAATGAGAAGAAACCGTTCCAGCCGTTCAAAACGTTCCAATCGGTCAAACCGTTTTTCGGATGACGGATCGAACGCTTTGGACCGTTTTAACGAAACGCAAAATGGCAATAACGTCCGTTGACACATTCGTATTTCAGCCCACATCCCGCCTGCATCGGTGGTCTCAAGGGTCCCTCCGCTTTGCCCGGCAGCGTCCGCTGGGCGCCATCGGCGCGGCGATTGTCGTTGTTATGATCTTGGCCGCCGTTTCCGCCGGTTTCATTGCTCCGTTTAACCCTGTCGCCACTGACTATGCCATGATGCTTCATGCCCCGAACTCCGTGCACTGGTTCGGTACGGACGCCTTCGGCCGCGATGTTATGTCGCGCATCATCTATGGCTCCCGCACGGCGCTATGGGTGGGTTTTACTTCCTCATTTTTAGGAGCGAGCTTGGGCGCGATCATTGGTGTCGCCAGCGCCTACTTCGGCGGCAGAACTGATCTGATCGTGCAGCGGTTCATGGATCTGCTGCTTTCTTTTCCGCTTATCGTTCTGGCTCTCGTTGTAGTCGCGGTTCTCGGCACCGGGACCAGCAATGTTATCTTGGCAATCACTTTCCCCATGGTGCCGCGCTGCGCTTTGGTCGTGCGCAGCAGCGCGTTAGCGTTGCGCGAAATGCCGTTCGTTGAGGCAGCGCGGGCCTTGGGATTTGGTCCGGTGCGCATTATCCTCCGCCATATGTTGCCCAACGTCATGGCGCCCTACCTCATTATGCTCACCGCTTTTATGGGTCAGGCGATCTTGCTGGAAGCTTCGCTGTCCTTTCTCGGGCTCGGCGTTACCGAGCCGGAACCGGCCTGGGGCTTGATGCTGCGCGGCGCGGCGGTGGAATTCGCCGAACAAGCGCCCTGGATGGCGATCTACCCCGGTGTCGCTATCAGCTTGTCGGTCTTTGCGTTCAATCTCTTCGGCGACTCGCTGCGCGATGCCTTGGATCCGAAACTGCGGATGTCGTAACAGCTTCTTCGATCGAGAGTCCGTTGAAAAAAAATTCCGTCGCGAAAATATTCCTGTGGGCAGGCGCAGGCGTTATCTTGGGCTATTTGGTCTGGTGGGTTCTGCCGAGCCTACTCAAAAAGGACGAAGACCCGCGCTCGCAAGAATATTTAAGCAAGATCGCCGCGGAGATCAATCGTTCCGTGCCGGTGATGATCGACAAAGAGACCGAACTCATGCCGCTCGTGGGCGCCCCTGGGATGCTGATTTACAATTATCG
Organism: Deltaproteobacteria bacterium; assembly: GCA_030688735.1. Lineage (GTDB taxonomy): Bacteria > Desulfobacterota > Binatia > UBA9968 > UBA9968 > JACPFE01. The sequence continues at coordinate 1,477 of JAUYJC010000001.1, read as the reverse complement.
TCTGGTCGGCTATACCGTCGCGAAATTGGATCACCAGAAATTCGCCGCAGGCGCAAAGCAAAGAGTCACCCAGGGCGCCTGTGAGCGTCCCGAGACCCGTGACGAGTTTTTAAAGAAAGGCGTGACCCTGCGTTACTCCTACTTCGACAAGGACAAGCGGCATATCGCTACCGTCGATGTCACCCCGGCGGATTGCGGGTTTTAGAAACGCCACGACGCGGTGGCTAATTTAGAGAAAGATCCCTCACACCATGCGATCAGTAAGTTTGAGATTTGGCTTCCGAAGAGCCTGCTCGATTCGAAAAAACTCACCGCTGAGGCGCTGAGTACGCTAGAAGCTACGAGGCCTTTGGGACTATGACCAAGACTTTCGTTGAAAATCAAAAAGGAGGTGTTTCAATGCAGACAAAGGTAACCGTTAAGAAGAAATCGGCCGCAAAAAAGACAACTCCAAAGAAAAACAGCCCCAACAAAGCAAAGAGGACTTCCATGAAGGAAGTCGCCACGAAAACCAGCGATGTAGACAGCGCCAGCCGTTAAGATAAATTTCTCTGGCAGCCAAATGATATAGAGTGGCTGGACGAGAAAAGGGTTCAGTCCGACTGACTCTGCCAATGAACCCCATCTCGGCAAATGCAAAGTTTGAATAACCCATCATAATACGACAGTAACCTTAATGCGTAATCTTGATCTGAGGACGGTCTGGTTTGGACCAATCAAGATGGAAGTGTACACCGCGTGGTTGATCGATACGTTCGTACGTGTGGGCGCCAAAATAATCACGCTGAGCTTGTAGTAGGTTTGCCGGAAGTTTTGCAGATCGATAGCCGTCATAATACGCTAGGGCCGACATGAACGCGGGAGCAGCGACTCCCGCCTGGGCGGCGAGTGCCACGACGGAACGCCAGCGCGTTTGATTCTTTTGAATTTGTTCGTTGAAGTACGGATCCAGCAGTAAATTGACCAGGCGCGGCTCGCGCGTGTATGCCTCGGTGATTTTTTGTAGGAAACGCGCCCGGATAATGCATCCGCCGCGCCAAATACTCGCGATCGAGGCAAAATCCAGTTTCCATCCATATTCGGCTTCGGCCGCCTTCATCAGCTGAAAACCCTGAGCGTACGCGCAGATCTTTGAGCAGTACAAGGCATCGTGCACGGCTTTGATCATTTCATTCCGATCACCATCGTCCCGATACACCGGTCCGGTGAGATGACGGGAAGCCGTCTCGCGTTCGGATTTCAAAGCGCTGAGACAGCGGGCAAAGACAGCTTCTGCAATCGAGTTGGCGGGTATTCCCATATCGAGAGCATTGATGCTCGTCCATTTTCCCGTACCTTTCTGCTCGGCACTGTCTAATACATAATCCACGAGAAAAGCCTCGGGATGCTCCGGATCCCGCTGCTTTAGAATGTCTGCGGTTATTTCAATCAGATAAGAATCCAAAACTCCTTCGTTCCAACGCGCGAAGATTTGCGA
>JAUYJC010000602.1 GCA_030688735.1 Deltaproteobacteria bacterium | reverse complement strand
TTCCCGCGCTTCGCGAGACGATAGAGTTGTCTACCCGTTCCGATTTCTGCGTCGGCTATTTCAATCTCCGGGGCTGGAAGGAGATCGATGCTTTGAGGGAGAGTTGGGTAGGCGGGGTTGAGAAAGGCCCGGGGTAAGAATTGCAAACGTGGGACGTAGGTAGGTCTGACAGTTGCGAATCTCGGGGCTGGCATATTCTCTTTTCGAGCGAGCGCTTGCGGCAACCAGTCCATGTATTATCAATCGGTGACGTTTGTCGCTATCGACGACGATGACAAAAGAAGAACTGAAACAACTGGAAAACGATCTCTGGAGTGCCGCAAATAATCTGCGTGCGAACTCCGATCTTAAGTCCAACGAGTATTCGACGCCGGTACTGGGGCTGATTTTTCTCAAGTTTGCTGACAACAATTATCGCCGCCACGAAGCGGAAATCATCGCGGAGTATCAAAAACTCAAAGGCACACGACGCGAGAAGAAGCTTTCCGAAATTGCCATTGAAAAGTGCGGGTTCTATCTGCCTGACCACGCTCGTTACGAGCACCTGCTGAATCTGCCGGAGGAGAAGGATATCGCCAAGGCGCTCAAGGAGGCGATGAAAGCGATCGAGGAGTACAAACCGGAGCTCGAAGGCGTTTTGCCAAAGGACGAATACTATCGGCTTAATCGCGACGAGAAGACGCGGACGATTCCCAACCAACTTCTGAAAACGTTTGCTGACATTCCGGCCGACACGGACGGCGATTTGTTCGGACAGATTTATGAATACTTTTTAGCAGAGTTCGCCAGAAGCGAAGGACAAAAGGGCGGGGAATTCTTCACGCCACGCTCGGTTGTACGCCTGATGGTCGAGATGATCGAGCCGCACGGGGGCAAGGTTTTCGACCCGGCTTGCGGTTCGGGCGGCATGTTTGTGCAGTCGGTCCACTTCATCGAACAGCACCGCAAGGAACTGTCGAAGGACTCAGACAGCGGCGTTTACGTCTACGGGCAGGAGAAGACGCTTGAAACCGTCAATCTTGCCAAGATGAACCTCGCCGTGAACGGTCTACGGGGCGAGATCAAAAAGGCTAATACCTACTATGAGGACGCTTTCGGCAGTCTCGGCGCGTTCGATTATGTCCTCGCCAATCCGCCGTTCAACGTGGACGACGTGAGCTTGAGCAGCGTGGAGAAGGACAAACGCTTCAACAACTACGGCATCCCGCGCAACAAATCCAAGGCCAAGAAAGCTGACCAGGGCAAGGAAACCGTCCCCAACGCGAACTACCTCTGGATCAATCTCTTCGCTACTTCCTTGAAACCGAAGGGCCGTGCCGCGCTTGTCATGGCGAACTCCGCGTCCGACGCGCGCCACTCCGAGGCCGACATCCGGCGAACGTTGATCGAGGAGAACCTCATCTACGCGATGCTGACGCTGCCTTCCAACATGTTCTACACCGTCACACTCCCGGCCACGCTCTGGTTCTTCGACCGCGCCAAGACCGACGACCGCATCCTCTTCATAGACGCCCGGAACATCTTCACCCAGATTGACCGCGCCCACCGCGAGTTCTCTGACGAGCAACTCCTGAACATCGCCATCATCAGCCAGCTCCACAAAGGCCGGCGCGAAAAGTTCGTGCAACTGATTGACCGCTACTTCGCGGCGGGCATGGAACGGCTCATCGAGAACAAGACCCGCGTGGAACCGGTCTCCGCGCAACTGATCGACGTGCTGGAGGACGAAGCCGGGAAACAGGCCGTGGCCGAACTCGTGAGGCAATGGGCCGGCCTCAACAAACTCCGGACCCGCTACGAGCAATTCCGCGAGAAGCACGCCGGTGAAAAAGCGGTGGACCAAAAGAACAAAGCCCAGCACCAGTTGCGCGAGGTCTTCGATCCCTTCTTTGCGGCGCTCCACGAGGGCTTAAAGCAGTTGGACAAGACAGTGCGCCAACACGAGAAGCATCAGGCCGAGCAGGCACAAGCCGACGGCAAACGCGCCGCCACCGATCGCAAGACCAAGGCGCTCAAGACCGCGCTGGAAGCTTTGCACACGGAGGTGAAGAACGCCGAAATCTTCTACCGGCACATTCACTGGCTGCAGGAACGTTTCCCGAAGGCGGAGTACGAGGATGTCACGGGCCTGTGTAAACTCGCCAGCCCGGCGGAACTGAAGGAACAAGATTACTCGCTAAACCCCGGCCGCTATGTCGGTGTGGTAATTGAGGAGGACGGAAAGACGGAAGAGGAGTTCATCGCAGAAGTTTTGGACATCAACGATCAGCTTGCGGAGCTGACCGCCGCTGCGTCGAAATTAGACAAGAACATCGGCGCGAATATCAAGGCGTTAACGGGCGAAGCATGAGCGGCTGGAAAGAAACACCGTTCGCAAAGCTCCTCGTTGACAGCAAAGACGGTGAATGGGGAGCAGGCGAAGAGGCTGTCGGTCTGCGTCAAGCGATCATCATTCGAGGAACGGATTTCGCCGACCTCGATAATCCGGCGGCGGAATTCCCGAAGAGGTGGATTCAGGACCATCTCATCGGAAGAAAGAAACTCGGACCCGGTGACATCATCCTTGAAACTGCGGGCGGCACATCGACACAATCAACAGGTCGCAGTGCTTTGCTAAAAGAGTCATTTTTTCAAAAACACCGCGACCTACCAGTTTTGTGCGCGAGTTTTAGTCGCCATCTCCGATTGGACACGGAGAACTACTCGCCACGGTTTACCTACTACTTGTTGCAGACACTCCACCGATACGGATACATGGCGGTCTTCAACATCCAGCACACCGGCGTTTCTAGGTTTCAGTATACCGCGTTTAAGAACCACACCGAACTGCGTATTCCGGCTTTGCCAACTCAGCAGAAGATTGCCGCCATTCTCTCGGCGTATGATGAGCTGATTGAAAACAACAAGCGGCGTATCGCGCTACTGGAAAAGCTGGCCGAGGAAATCTACCGCGAATGGTTCGTGCGCCTCCGCTTCCCCGGATACGAAAAGGTGAAGAAGGTCAAAGGTGTGCCGGCGGGCTGGACTCCAACTCCGAGCAACAAAGTTTTCCGAGTGATGAGCGGAGGAACGCCAAACACAGACAATCCCGTTTATTGGGATGGCGACATTCCGTTTTTCACACCGAAAGATGCGGACGATAACTTTTATGTCCTGAAGACCGAAAGGGCGATTACACAAAAGGGTCTGGATAGTTGCAACAGCCGGCTCTACCAGAAAGATACAATCTTTATTACCGCTCGGGGCACAGTCGGGAAGATATGCCTGGCCCACCGGGAGATGGCCATGAACCAAACATGTTACGCGTTGTCCCCAAGTCATGAAGGCGACGCGTACTTTTATTTTCTTTCGATGAAGAATGCCATCGCCTACATCAAGGGCGTTTCAAAATCCGGCGTGTTTGACAACATCATCGTGGACACTTTCAAGATTATCCCTATCTTTATGCCACCTGGGCCTTTGATTGAGCGCTTCAACGAGTGTGCTGCGCCAATTTTCAAACAGATTGGCACGTTGCTGGAGCAAAACGAAGTGCTGACGAAGTCGCGCGACATGCTTCTCCCGCGCCTCATTTCCGGCACACTCTCCGTTGACAATCTCGACATCCAGTTCCCGCCTAGCATGGCCGAGGAATTGAAAGCCGAGCCAACCGCAACCGTCCATGCCTAATTTCATCTCCGAGGAGCAGATTGAGCAGGCGCTGGTGCAGAGACTTGAGCATCTGCACGGTTTCGACTCGCTCGACTGTTACACGGAAGACCCAGAGAATTTGAACGATGGCTCCCACCGGACCAACAAGCGCGAAGTGATTCTGGTGGATCGGGTCAGGGAAGCCGCCAGTCGGCTGAACCCGGACATCCCATCCAAGGCCGTAGATGACGCGCTGGACAAGCTGCTCGATCGGCGTCGAGCCATGTCGCTCGTCGCTGCAAACCGGGATATTTACAACCTCCTGCGCGATGGGATCCCGGTAGAGTTCGACAACGCCAAAGGCCAGAAGCAGCAGGAGCGCGTGCAGTTGATTAATTTCAACCAGCCGGACGAGAACCGTTATCTGGCGGTCACGCAGCTTTGGATCAAAGGGGAGCGCGGCTTCCGCCGTCCCGACGTGTTGCTATACGTCAACGGCATCCCGCTGGTCTTTATTGAATTGAAAAACTCGAACGTCAAACTTCGAGCTGCTTTCGATGACAACGTGGTGAATTACCGGACCGACATTCCCCAGCTCTATCTGGCGAACGCGTTCTGCGTCTTGTCGAACGGCATCGAGACGAAGGTAGGCAGCTTTGCGGCGGATTGGGAGTATTTCTTCAACTGGCTGCGGGCGGAGGACGAGAGGGAGAAGATTGACCGTGAGCAGATCCGCGAGAAAGGCACCAGCCTGGAGCGCGTGATCGAGGGCTTGTTCGCCCGGCGGAAGCTGCTGGACTACGTCGAGAACTTCATCCTCTACTACAAGGAAAACGAGAAGATCATAGCCCAGAACCACCAGTTCATCGGAGTGAATCGAGCCTATGACACCTTTCTCAAACGCGACGAGCTTAACGGCAAGCTCGGCGTGTTCTGGCACACACAGGGTTCCGGTAAGAGTTTCTCTATGATTTTCTACGCCCGCAAGATCTTCCGGAAGCAGACGGGCAATTTCACGTTCGTAGTCGTCACGGACCGCGACGATTTGGATGGACAGATTTACCGGAATTTTCTGCACACCGGCACAGTAACCGAAGCCGAAGCTGCCCAACCTAAGGACAGCGAGGAGATGCGCAAGTTCCTCGGTCAGAACAAGAGGTTGGTTTTTACACTCATTCACAAATTTCGCTGGCCCAAGGGCAAAGCGTATCCACTGCTCTCGCCTCGCGACGATATTATCGTGATCGTAGACGAAGCGCACCGCACGCAATACAAGGATCTCGCGGAAAACATGCGGGCGGGACTTAAGAACGCCCTGTATATCGCCTTTACCGGCACGCCATTGCTGGGGCGTCAGCGCAAGACGAACCAGTGGTTCGGTGACTACGTCTCGGAATACAATTTCCAGCAGTCCATGGACGATGGGGCAACCGTGCCCTTGTTTTACGAGAAGCGCGTCCCCCAGGTGCTCATCCAGAACGAAAATCTTAGCGAAGAGTTCTACCAAATTCTGGAGGACGAGAATCTCGACGACGCGCAGCAGGCAAAACTGGAGAACAAGTTCGCGGCGGAGATCGAGGTCATCAAGCGCGACGACCGGTTGGAAGAAATCGCCAAGGACATCGTTTATCACTTCCCGCGGCGGGGCTACCTGGGCAAGGGAATGGTCGTCTCGCTCGACAAGTTCACCGCCGTAAAGATGTATGACAAAGTCCAACGACTTTGGAAGGAGCAGGTCAAACAACTGCGCGGCCAGATCAAAAACTCAAAGAATGAATTGGAAAAGGAACGTTTGAAGAAAACCGTGGATTACATGCGGTCCGCAGAGATGGCCGTAATCGTTAGCGAGGAGGCCGACGAAGAGAAAAAGTTCGCGAAGCAAAAGCTGGATATCAAACCGCACCGTGCCCGGATGAACAGACTCGATAAGCACGGCCATGACGTGGAATACAACTTCAAAGATCCTGAGCATCCGCTGCAACTGGTGTTCATCTGCGCCATGTGGTTGACGGGCTTCGACGCCCCGACAGTCTCGACGCTCTATCTCGACAAGCCGATGAAGGATCACACCTTGATGCAGACCATCGCCCGGGCGAACCGGGTGACTTCATGGAAGATCAACGGCGTCGAAAAGAGGATCGGCGAAATTGTCGATTATTACAACGTCTTTCGAAACATGCGGAAAGCGTTGAGAGATTATGCCAAGGGACAGGAGGGACAGGAGGAGGGGCCGGTCCAGGAAAAGAGGGTGCTGTTCAAACTCCTCGACGACTCCATCGTGCAAGGTAAGGAGTTCTGTTACGAGAAGGGTGTTGACGTCGACTTCCTGTTGAAAGGCAAAGATGTTTTCAAGAATGTCAGCCTTTTCAAGGAATATGCCGACCTGTTGTTGAGCCAAGACGAGTGGCGCAAGGGCTTTGCCGTTTACGAGAACACAATCACCTCCCTCTACGAAGCGTGCAAACCGGAGATTCTGCGCAGTCCAGTTGTGCGCACGGTCGCCGTATTTCAATACCTGCGCGGCGTCGTGGATGCTATCATCGAGCAAAAAGATATCGATGCCGTGAGTGTTCGCGTCGGTCAACTGCTGGACGAAAGTCTTGTAGTGGACAAAGCCGAGTTCGTCCACGAGCACAAGGCCGAATGGCGCATTGTGCAATCAGGCAAGACGTGGGATTTGAGCAAAATAGACTTCGAGAAACTCAAAGAAGAGTTCCAACTCGCGACCTACAAGAACATCGAGATCGCCGATCTGCGAGCCTTTATCCAGCACAAGCTCGATCAGATGATGAAACAGAACGCGACGCGCACCGACTTTGCCCAGCGGTTGCAGGGGATCATTGACGCCTACAACGCCGGCAGTTCCTCAGCGGACAATTACTTCGACGATCTGGTCAAATTCACAAAGGACTTGAAAGAAGAGTCTGAGCGTCACATTCGGGAAGGTCTGACGGAGGACGAACTTGAACTGTTCGACTTGCTGAAAAAGGACAAGATGACGAAGGAGGAAACGCAAAAAGTCCGGTTGGCTGCGAAGTCCCTCCTACATCGTTTGCGCGAAGAGACGCCAAAGGTTCTCGTTCAAGACTGGTTCAAGGACTCGCAAACCAAGCGCAGGGTTCAGTCGGCAGTTGAGGAGGTTTTGCACACCCATCTGCCGGAGAGCTACGACCGCATTGTCTTCAAAGAAAAATGCGACAGTGTGTTTGATTTGATGCTCAACTACGCAAGCCAAGGTCTCAAATGGGCGGCGTAACGGTAACCGGGTTCTCAGCCGGGGGCGGCTTGAATGAGGGAATGAATACGCTAGTCGAATGGGCAGTTTTCTCTTTCTCGTTGGGAATTTCGCCCGAGCTTGTCTCAACCTATCCGCGACGAAATCGACCGGGTGCTGGCGGCGCGGTACGGGTTCACGGACGAGGAGTTGGACTTCATCCCTTCGACTCAGCTCAGGGCAGGCAACTACGACATCAAGTACCGGATGGTCGATGGTTCCGTGAAAAACGCCGGGGTCGGGTTCGCGATTCCTTACTTGCACAACGGCCAACCGCACGACTACGTGCCTGACTTTATCGTGACGCTGAAGACGGCGCCGCCAATGCACTTGGTTCTCGAAACCAAAGGTTTCAATCCGTTAGCGGAGACCAAGGCCGGGGCAACAAAGCGATGGGTTGACGCGGTGAACGCGGATGGAACGTACGGGAAGTGGGCGTATGCGATGGTGCGGCAGATGAGCGAGGTGAATGAGGCTGTGACAAAAGCTGTCCACCCATTTGACGCGTAAGAGCGATACTTTGGCACCTGTCAAAAGGCCTGGAACCGTTTATGTGGGAACCTGGATAGCTTGCTGAATTAAACGCCCTAAGTCCTGAGTTTCTCTCACCTCGATCACGTCGTCAGCCTCATGCTTTAACCAGTCTACAGAATCTTTGAGCGCATGCGCGTCTTTCACTCTCGGCGTCTGAAGCGTCACCAGGTGCTTGTAATTAGTGAATCCGTTTGCAGATGCTCGGATCACGTTGATATCCATCGCAGTTGCCTTTGACAAAGCGATTTGTTCATCTGGCCGTCTTTTGGACAGCAATGAAAGAGGATGCCAGAGAGTCTTGTGATGAGGACCCGTAGTACGAATACCAACGTTCACGAGAACTTTACCGATCTTCCGAGTTCCTAGGCGCTCGCATTTAATCTTCGGGGCAACATCCTTGATTACGTTCTTGAGCGTTTTTTCGAAAGAACGCTCAAATTGCCGTTGGGAGCTCGCACGCTGGATCTCTGGAACGGGGTAAACAAGCGTTTCGTAGAGCCGGTCTAAGAGCTCGTCGGCGCTGGCGATCCGAGCAGGATAGGGTGTGCTGACCTCGACGCCGTTCTTAAACCACGAAGATAAATGGTTTAGAGTCACAGGCCCTTCCTCTGAGACGGGACTCGCTAATTCACTTCGGATGACTTCCAATTGCTCCTTGACCGACGAAATCGAAACCCGAGGGTCAACCGCCTGAATCCGATCAAGTGACGGTGAGAATTTGTACTTAACCCCCTCCAATGGATGCCACACTAAGACTCCAACATTAACGCGTTGATCGCTGGCATTGTTGCTAAAGCGCACGACTGAGTACGCGCCGAATGGCATAACTACCTCCCAATTCAACGGATCGAAGGATTTCCTTTACGGATAATCTCTTCGATGTTGTCCTTCGCCGCGCAAACGTTGTTAGCTCCGGCTTCTCTATCTTCGTTCGAAATTCCCCATTCCTCCGGGCAATCATCGAAACATTGGCGGATTGATTCATTATCAATTGCTGTAAGCTCTTTAATTGCCGGTTTAAGCTTTTCGAATGTAAGCTTTCCGGCCAAATGAGTTGGAATTTTATACTGGTCATGAACCTTAACGATGCTGCCCTTTGTCCAACCTGGGCTCCCGAACATGAATCCCATATCCACCAGCTTAAAGCGTTTGGTTTTAACGCCGCCCACTTCTAGCTGTTGCAAGTATTGATTATGGCCCTCTTGATCCCCAATCGCTAGCCAGGCAAGAAAAACGCCGGCGTATGGCAACTGTGAGGTATTCTCGATCTCCGTGTAGTGTTGCGTAGGCACAAAATTACCGCCGTCCATCATGTAAACGCCGAAGTGAAATCCTTCTTTGGCGCCAACCGCTAAATGATCGCCCGGAATTATTTCCTTGGGCACGTAAACGACGCCACCGCGCAAGATCGGTGCTCCGATCAACTGCCCGAGCCGAGAAGCGACAAGTTCAATTATAACAGGCTTTTGCACCATGTGCAGACGGGTGCCATTTTACGAGCCGTGTGGCCCCATCATCAAACTCGTAAAAGCGGGGATTCGAGCCCCCATCCGCAGGCCTTCCGGGCAAACCATAGATCGCATTTGGTACTGAATGCCGATTCATTTTGCTAGCAAGCTCTGAATTGAGTGGAAGTTAGCTCAGACCTGGGCGACAAGTCAACTCACCGAAGCAGTGCGCTCCCGCTCAAGTCGAATTGGGGGCACACGGCTGACATAATAGATTTTTCCGCGCGCAACCGCATGAGACCGCGATCGAAACAGCGCCTGTGAATTGGCGCGTCAGCGGTCAGGAGACTCTTGCGGCGGGATGCCGTAGAGAGGCGCGGTGGGATTAAAATAATGATCCACCACCAGCCAGAGACTCCGAGAGTGGTGAAAGAAGAGCAGCGGAAAAATGATTGCGAAGGGAACCCAGAGAGCGAGTTGCTGGTTGATCGTCATGCCGGTGAAAGCGTCGAGGAGAAAGAAGCCGGGCACGGCGATCGCCACGGTGGCGGCGTAGTTGATGTAGATGGCGCCGACGAAATAGCCCTGCTCCCGTTCGAACTGCAGGTCACACTGGCGACAGTTGGAATGCATTCGAAAAGGTTTTGCGTACAGCGGCCCGACGCCGCAGCGCGGACAGCGCAGACACAGGCCGTGGCCTACCAGCGACAGGATTCGATTTGCCATGCTACGCCGATACCTCAGTGTGGGCAGGTTTGCGCCGTGCAGTTTCCGGCTTCGTCGCACCGCCGTTCAGATAATCGCGCAGGAAGCGGGCGGTGTAGGATTGCTTGCCGTCTTGAATGATCTCCAGCGGCGATCCGCAGGCGACCAGGCGGCCGCCTTGCTCGCCGCCCTCCGGCCCTAAGTCGACGAGATAGTCGGCCTCTTTGATGATGTCGAGATTATGCTCGATGGTGACGACGCTGTTTCCCATCTCGACCAGGCGGTGGAGTATATGGATGAGTTTTTCCACGTCGGCGAAATGGAGCCCCGTGGTGGGCTCATCCAGGACGTAAAGCGTTTTGCCGTGGGATTCTTTTCCAAGTTCGTAGGCGAGCTTGATCCTCTGCGCTTCGCCGCCGGAAAGCGTGTTGCTCGCCTGGCCGAGGGTGATGTAGCCCATGCCGATGTCGTCGAGGATCTTGAGCGGGCGGGCGAGCTTCGGAAAAGCGTGAAAGAACGGCACGGCCTCTGCCACGGTCATGCGAAAAACGTCGGCGATGCTCTTGTCGTTGTAACGAACGCTCAGCGTTTCTTCGTTGAAACGCGCGCCGTCGCAGGCGTCGCAGTCGATGAAGACGTCCGGAAGGAAATTCATTTCTTTGCGGATTTTTCCCTGGCCCGCGCACTCTTCGCAGCGGCCCCCCTTGACGTTGAACGAAAAACGGCTCGGCGTGTAGCCGCGTAGCCGCGCCTCGGGTGTCAGCGTATAGATCTTGCGGATCTCGTCGAGCAGGCCGACATAGGAGGCGGGCACCGAGCGCGGCGTTTTGCCGATCGGCGTTTGATCGACTTCGACGACGCGAGTGAGGGACTGCCAGCCGGCGATCTCTTTGTGAACGCCCGGTCGTCCGGCGAACTGGCCGAGCTTCATTTTAAGGCCCTTGTATAAGACTTCCTTCACCAGCGTGCTCTTGCCCGATCCCGAAATGCCCGTGATGCAAGTCCACATGCCGAGCGGCAGGCGCACGTCGAGATTTTTTAAATTATTCGCCTTGGCGCCGCGGATGGTGAGCCAGTGTGACTTCTTGAATTCCCGTAGCGGCCCGAGCCGTTTTTTCTCGGCGCGGAGAAACGCGCCCGTGAGCGAGTCCGGGTTGTTCCTGATCTCCGCCGGCGAGCCGATGGCGACCACATGGCCGCCGTTAACTCCCGCGCCCGGCCCCAGATCGACGATCAAGTCCGCCGCTTCGATGGTTGCCTCGTCATGCTCGACGACCAGCACGCTGTTGCCGACCTTTCGGAGCCGTTTGAGCGTGCCTAGCAGCATGGCGTTGTCGCGCGGGTGAAGACCGATGGTGGGCTCGTCGAGAATGTAGCAGACGCCGCGCAGGTTGGAGCCGAGTTGCGCCGCCAGGCGGATGCGCTGGGCCTCGCCGCCGGAAAGGGTGTCGGCGCGCCGGTCGAGCGTGAGATAGGGCAAGCCCACTTCCGAGAGGAAGTTCAACCGCTGCTGGATTTCCCTGGTAATTTTTTCGGCCACGGCGCGGTCGCGCTCGGCATTGCCATCTTTACCTTGCCCGAGGTTCAGCGCGTCGAAGTACTCTTTCGCTTCCTCCACCGACAGCGCCGTGACCTGCCAGATGCTTTTACCGTCGACGCGCACGGCCTGCGCCCGCGAGTTGAGCCTGCGGCCCTGGCAGGTTCCGCAAGGAGACTCGTTGAGCAATGCGGATAGCTCGTTGTTCGCTTCGTCTGCGCCGTCTTTCCAGATCTCTCTTAAATAGGGAATCACGCCGCCGAAAGCCGCCCGGCCGCCTGCCTGGCGGCGGGCAGGCCCGCTGCCGCCGTTGAGAATTTCTTCGCGGGTTTTTTTCGCCAGCCGGCCAAAGGATTTGTCGGGATCGATGTGGCTTGCCAATTCCTTGAGCAGCCGTTGCACGGCGCGCTGCAAGTGCGCCGCGTTGGCGCTGAAGGAATCAGCGATGGCGGTGAGGGAAGCGCGAACGGACTTGCGCGGATCGGCGAAGATCAGTTCGGGAGCGAAATCCCACTGAAAGCCCATGCCACCGCACTGCGCGCAAGCACCCTGGCGGCTGTTGAACGAAAAAAGCCGCGGGTCCAACGGCTCGTAGCCGATGCCGCAGGGGAGGCAGAAGAGCCGCCGGTTGAAAATCTGTTCGCCGCCTTCGGTGATCAGATGAATGACGCCGTTGCCCAGGCGTAGTCCCCGATCGACCATCAATTCGACTTCGCGGCCGCCAGCCTTGGCCTTGCCGATGACGATGTCGATGTCGTGCTCTTTATACCGTTCGAGCCCGTTGAACAGTGCGGGAGATCGGAGGTCGACCGCCTCGCCGTCGATGCGGGCGCGGCGGTAGCCGAGGCGGCGGGCCCCGTCGATGACTTCTTTGTGAAACCCTTTGCGCCCGCGCACGATGGGGCTCAAGACCATGACCTCTTTGCCGCGAAAGCCGCGGCCGATGCGGTCGAGGATTTGGCTGCGCGTGAGCGAGCGAATCTGCCGGCCGCACTTAACGCAATGTTGCTTGCCGACCTTGGAATAGAGCAAACGGAGATAATGATAGATCTCGGTGACCGTCGCTACCGTCGAGTTTCGCCCACCTTGGCTCAAGCGCTGCTCGATGGCGACGGTGGGCGGAATGCCGGCCAGCAGGTCGACGTTGGGCCGCGCCATGATCTGGAGAAACTGGCGCGCATAGGCGGACAGACTGTCGATATAGCGCCGCTGCCCCTCGGCATAAATGATGTCGAAGGCGAGCGACGATTTGCCGGAGCCGCTCAAGCCGGTGATGACCACGAAGCGGTCGCGCGGGATGTTCAGGCTGATGTTCTTGAGGTTATGCTCCTTGGCGCCGACGATCGTAATCGCGTTGTCTTCCACCCTTGAACCCTTGAACTCTTGAACCCTTGAACTTCTCTCTAGGGCAGGGGTGAAGGGGGATGAGGTCTGTTTGTCGAGATACGGCCGCAGGTAAACGCCCGTGTGAGAGCGGTCGACTTCCGCAATCTGATCGGGCGTACCGATCGCGATGATCTCGCCGCCGCCGTCGCCGCCTTCCGGCCCTAGATCGATGATATGGTCGGCGCATTTCACCACTTCCATGTTATGTTCGATGACGACGATGGAGTGGCCCTGGTCGATCAGCTCGTTGAAAGCCCGCAGCAGTCTTTCGATGTCGTGGAAGTGCAGGCCGGTGGTCGGCTCGTCAAAAATAAATAGCGTGCCGGATTTCTTCGCTCGCGCCATGTGCGCGGCCAATTTGAGCCGCTGCGACTCGCCGCCCGAAAGCGTCGTAAGCGGTTGCCCCAAACGGACATATTCCAGCCCGACGGCGCGCAGCGGGTAGAGAGCTTGCCTGATTTCCGCGCTGTCTTTGAAGAACTCCAAAGCTTCGGTGACCGTCAGATCCAAAACCTGCCGGATGTTTCGACCGCGGTAGGTGACTTCCAGGATTTCCTCGCGGTAGCGGCTGCCGTGGCATTCCGGGCAGGAAGTGTAAACGTCGGAAAGAAACTGCATCTCGACCTTTTCAAAACCTTCGCCGCGGCAGGTCTCGCAGCGCCCGCCCTCCACGTTGAAAGAAAAAGTCGCCGGGGCGTAGCCGCGCAGGCGCGACAGATCGGCGGCGGCGAAGAGCCGGCGAACCGCGTCGAAGGCTTTCATATAAGTCGCCGGATTCGAGCGCGGCGTGGTGCCCACCGGCGACTGATCGACCAGGACGATCTCGGAAATCTTGTCCGCCCCCTCGATGGCGGCGCAATCGACGATGTTGGCGGTGGGCGCCTCTTTGAGTTTTTTTAAGTTGCGATGGATAACCTCGTCGACCAGGCTGGATTTTCCCGAGCCGGAAACGCCGGTAATGCAAACGAAGATACCGAGGGGAATCTCCACGTCGATATTTTTGAGATTGTTGGCCCGGGCTCCCTTGATCTTGATCGAGCGCTGCAAGAACGGCTTGCGGTTGCGGCTGGGGAACGGAATCGCCCTGCGCCGGCTCAAGTAAGCAGCGGTGAGCGATCGCTCATCTGTGAGCAGCGCGTCGTAGGTGCCGGCGAACATTATCTGCCCGCCCTGCTCACCGGCCTTGGGTCCGAGGTCGATGATGTAATCGCTCTCCTTGATGATTTCGGGATCATGCTCGACGACGACCACGGTATTTTGATTGGCGCGCAGGCGATGAAGAATTTCCACCAACCGCCGGCTGTCGCGCGGGTGCAGGCCGATGGAAGGCTCGTCGAGCACATAGAGCGTGTTGACCAGGGACGAGCCGATGGCGGTGGTGAGATCGACGCGCTCGAGTTCGCCGCCGGAGAGGGTGCGCGACTGGCGGTCCAGCGTGAGGTATTCGAGTCCGACGCCGACCAGATAGCCGAGGCGGCGGCGAATCTCGTCGAGGATCAGGCGCGCCACTTGATCCGCGGCGCCCGCCGGCTTGAGCGCATCGAAAAAACGCTGGGCCTCGCCCACGCTCATGGCGTTGATCTCAGCGATGTTCTTGCCGTCGATGCGATAAAGGAGCGGGTCCGGTTTGAGGCGGCTTCCCTGGCACACCGGGCAGAGCAGATAGGCGCGGTAGCGCGCCAGCATCACGCGCACGTGCATGCGGTAACTTCGCCGTTCGAGACGGCGGAACCAGCCGCGGATGCCTTTGAACTCGCCCCCGCCGTTGACGATGAGCTGCTTCTGCTTCTCCGTCAGTTCGCCGTAGGGCTTGTTCGTCGGAACTTTCTTGCGCTCGCAGAAATCGAGCAGGCGGCGCATGCGCCGCGCCCGATGGATCCACGGCTTGATGGCGCCGTCGCTAAGTGATTTGCCGGGGTCGGGAACGACCAGATCGAGATCGATGTCGATTACCCGGCCAAAGCCGCGGCAGGTCTCGCACGCGCCGAGCGGACTGTTGAAAGAAAAGAGATTGGCTGTCGGGTCGCGGTATGAGATATCGCAGTGCGGGCAATGGAGGTGGTTGCTGAACGGCTCGCGGCGCCAATCTTCCTGCGGCAGGAAGAGATTCAATTTTCCCTTGCCATAGTGAAACGCCTGTTCCAACGAATCCGAGATGCGCTTGCGGTTTTGCGCCCGGTAGGCAAAGCGGTCGGCGACGACTTGCAGCGCTTCACCGCCGGCTGGATTTTCATTGAGCTCTTCCAGCTCGCGCAAGGTTTGGCCGCAGAGCAGGCGGTGAAAGCCGGCGCGCTGCAAGCCCGACTTCATTTCTTCCCAGGGCAGCGCCGAGGGCGCCAGCGCAAAGGTCAGGATGACCGGTGTTCCTTCCGCCAGCGTCGATAATTTTTTGAAGACCGACTGGGCGGTGTCGCGCTCCACCACGCGGTCGCAACCGCGGCAGTGAAGCACGGCGATCTTGGAAAAGAGCAGCTTGAAGTGGTCGTGCAGCTCGGTCATGGTGCCGACCGTGGAGCGCGAAGTCTTCACCGGCCGGCTCTGGTCGATGGCGATGGTCGGCGGCAGCCCCTCGATCGATTCCACGTCGGGCTTGTCCATGCGGTCGAGGAACTGGCGGGCGTAGGCGGAGAAGCTTTCGACATAGCGGCGTTGGCCTTCGGCGTAGAGAATGTCGAAAGCTAGGGTCGATTTTCCCGAGCCGCTCACGCCGGTGATCACCGTGAGCGCGTTGAGCGGAATCTGCAAATCCAGATTCTTGAGGTTGTTCTGCTTGGCGCCCTTGATATCGATGAATGCGTTGCTCATCGCGGCGATTTACTGAAGCTGGTATTTTTCCACGAGAATCCGGCGGAAGCGCGGGCCGTAGATCAAATCGAAGGTCTCTTCTTTATCGGGAAAGAGCTGTAGGGCGGTCTGCTTGGCGTGGCTCACGACGTCTTGCGCTTCCTCCAGCGAGAGATCCACCTGCCGGAGCAGCGTCGCGGTGACATCCATCGCCCGGCGCAACCTGCGCAGCTTACGCTCTTCGGCGAGCAATGCTTCCTTGTTCGCGGTCATGAGGATCATCCTTGGTAGTGGCGCGGCAGTCCTTCCGCTGCGCCAACCTTTAACATCTAACATACGAAACAGGTGAATCAAACATAAGGGGTTCAAAGCAGGGTGAATTTGTTCTCGCGAATTTGTTTGAAAAATCAACGATGGCCCACCTTTTGGAAAACACGACAATCAATTGGTTATGGAGAGAACAAATTTACCGTGGGTTCAAAGTCCCGCGCGTAACCGCGCCGGTTCAAAGTTCAATGTTCCAGGTTCAAGGTTTTCGGATTCAAACCCGGAACTATGAACGTTGAACTTTGAACATGGAACCCCCCGCAGCACGCTTTCGTGCGGCCGATGTCTTTGTTACTGTCCTAGCGTGCGCATTTCGGAAATCTTCTATTCCATCCAGGGTGAAGGCCGGCTCCTCGGCATGCCTTCGGTATTTATCCGGACTTCCGGTTGCAACCTGCGCTGCGTTTGGTGCGATACCCCCTACACCTCATGGCGGCCGCAAGGGCGGGAGCGGAGCGTTGCAGAGATTCTGCGAGAGGTTCAGAAGTATCCGGCTCGGCATATCGTAGTCACCGGCGGCGAGCCGCTGCTGGCCCCTGAGATCGTGGAGCTGATGAAAGCACTAAAACGAACCGGCGCTCATATCACGATCGAAACCGCGTCGACCATTTTTAAGCCGGTCGCCTGTGATTTGATTTCAATGAGCCCGAAGCTCGCCAATTCCACACCCTGGAAAAGAGAGAAGGGGAAATTCGCCAAGATGCACGAAGCGCGGCGGCTGAACTTCGGCGTGATGCAAGAGTTTCTAGACGGCTACGATTACCAGCTAAAATTTGTCGCGGAGCAGCGGCAAGATTTCACGGAGATTCGCAATCTCCTCGACCGGCTTGACGGGGTGGACCCCGCGCGGGTTATGGTCATGGCGCAAGGGACGACGACGGCGGCGTTGCGGCGTAAGGCGAGTTGGATCGTGGCGCTGTGCAAAGAACATGGTTACGGGTTTACCCCGCGGCTGCATATCGATTTGTTCGGCAATCGACGAGGAACCTGATCCTCGCTGCGCTCGGTATCCCAAGAATTTTAAAAGCCTCATACCGCAATCGGGGGGCAGGTGCCCAGCCCTACCCGCAAATCGGGGTGAAGTTGACATAGGACACTCGTATCGGATAGATACTTACCTAGGAAATGTTGAACAGAGCGACTCCAGGAAAATTTATCCCGCCAAGGCGCCAAGGCGCAAAGTTAAAAATGTCTTTTCAATTCTCTGAACTTCGCGTCTTTGCGGGAAACATGGTTTTTCCGATCTCTTCTTCGTTTCCGAATTTCAAATACTTTTGGATAGTGTTTCGCTCGAGATAGGGGTCCGAGGCCGGTTCGCTCTTTCCGACGGCGCCTTTGGGCTCTTAAAGTCGAGTTGGCGAGCCATTGTTGGCGGAATTTTTTGAGTCCTCGGTGGCGGAACTTCAAAGCAAATTCCTATCACTTGGTGGTCGGCAGTGTTCGGCACTGCGGCCCGTTTTTGGTTCATTTCAGAGAGAAGTAGTCCTGAGCCAAATTATACTAGCGCTGAATTCGAGCCGCGCGAAATGTGGCCTAATTAGCACGGGGTTCTAATCGTGGTTATTGATTCCTAGGTATGAGATACGCTCCACTGACACTGGCTGAGCGCAGCGAAGGAATGTTTCGTGTGCGGAACCCTTTACACTCCCCGACCACACCTGTGCCCCGGCGCGATGCACGATATCCAAACAGATTGAACTGAATGGGAGATGGCGATGGCGAGCGAACAGATTTCGTTATTCGAGGACAGCGTGGGGCGCCAGGAACCAGAGGCCGCGGGCCTAACGTTAGTTTCGCGGCACAGCCGGCCGCTGACGAAGGCCCAGCAGACTTTCAATCGTCTGGTCGCAAGGATCGAAACGCTCCGGTTGAAAATCGAGCGCGAGACCCGGCTGTTCGACGATGCTCTTGCCTATTACGGCGAACACCTTCATCCGCGACTGCGGCGTCAAACGGAATTGCGTAAGGAACTCGCGCGGGCGCTCGCGGCCTTCCTGGACGATAAGCGAGTGAAGGCGAAAAGCGCGCGTTCAACGCTGCGCCAGGTCATCGCAAACCAGCTGAAAGGAATCTTTTCCGAGGAGGGCTCATTATCGGACGGTGACCTTCGGGCGCTGTTTGAGCGCGTCCACGGACGCGGCTTCGAGGAGTTTGAACGCGAGGAGATCGAGAAGGCGCGCCAGCAAATCGAAACGGTGTTTAGCGATCTTGGCATCGAGATCGACCTTTCAGACATCAAGCCCGGAATGAGCGAGGAGACCATGGCCGCCAAGGCCGCCGAAATGGCGAATCGTTTCCGGCAGAGCGAAGAAAAATGGCAGTCGTCCAGCCAGCCGCGCCGCAAGACTCAACGCCAGATGGAAAAGGAAGAACGCGAGAGACAGGCCGAGGAACTCCGTAAAAAGACGATTGCGAGAGTCTACAAGCAGCTTGCCAAGGTCCTGCATCCCGATCTGGAACTCGATGCCGCGCGCAGGGGGCAAAAAGAAGTCCTCATGCAGGAACTCACCGTTGCCTACCGCAACAACGACATGCACACGTTGCTTCGGCTTGAGATGGCATGGATTCAGCGTGAAGAAGGCGACATCGAACGTCTGACGGACGAGAAACTGGCCATCTACAATCAGACGCTGAAAGAACAGGTTCAAGACCTAGAACGGGAACTTCACGAACTCCCGTACCAGCCGCGATACCAGCCCATCGCCGTTATCGACGGGCCGTTCGGTGCCACTATACGGACCAACGGGCCCGCCGAAGCCCGCGCAATGGACGAGGTCAACGCCAGCATGGAAGCGAGCATTCGTGACCTCCAGTCCAAGGATGGGCTTGAAACGCTAAAGGCGATACTCCGGTCCTATCGCGAGGAGCAGCGCGCCATGAAATGGGACTTGAGAGACTTTCCCTTCTGACGCGGAGTTAGAAACGGGACCTCCTATATCTTTCCTGTCAAGTAGTACTTTTGTGGACAAGATAAAGATGTCAATGAACTACCCCGCAGCAAGCTGCGGGGTATCAAAATCCAAAAGACTCGGAGAATCCCAAGCGCAGCCAGCTGCGGGGAATTGACCCCGAGAGATTAAATTAAAAAGAATCTTTAACACCTGTCTCTATGGGAACAATCCCAGGCCCCGCCTCAATGCGAGCCTGCCAGAAAAGAAATAAAAGAGATTACCTTCGATCTGTCCAACAGCCAGGTATTTCAAAAGCCTCATACCGCAATCGGGGGGCAGTTGTCGAGCCCTACCCGCAAATCGGGATGAAGTTGAGATAAGACACTCTCATTGGATAGTGTTTTGCCCGAGATAGGGGGTCCGAGGCCGGTTCGCTCTTTCCGGCCGCTCCTTTGGTCTCTTAAAGTCGAGTTGGCGCGCCATTGTTGGCGGAATTTTTTGAGTCCTCGGTGGCGGAATTTCAGAGCAAATTGCCATCACTCTCGATTTGCCTAGCCCAATAGAGTATGCGAAGATTCGATACATCGGACAGACCCGGAGCACGCTATGAAAGCACGTAAACGCAAAGAACTCGGACGGTATGTAGTTGCTGACCCCGAGATTTGTGGTGGGCAGTTGACGTTCAAAGGCACACGCATCTTTGTCAAAGATGTTCTGGCGATGCTCGCCAAAGGCTACAATTGGGATCGCATCTCTACCGAATTCGATGGCCGCCTGAGTCACGCGGCTATCGCCGAAGCGATCGCTTTAGCTTCAAAGGCTCTAACCGAAAAGAGCGACAAGCCACGGCGCGCGGCGTGAATATCCTTGATGAGAACATCGTCGCTACGCAACGCCTACTACTCCGATCGTGGAAGGTTCGTTTTCGAAGTATTGGCGGAGATCTCGGACGAGCGGGAATGAAAGACCGCGGTGAGATTATTCCGCTCTTACACACTTTGCGCCGCCAAACCTTCTTCACCCGCGATCACGATTTTTACAAAGCCGACCTGTGCCACCGGGGATACTGCCTGGTGTATCTTGACGTCGCTTTTGACGAAGCTGCCGAGTTCATCCGCCGCTTCTTGCGGTGCAGGGCCTTTCGCTCGCAGGTGCAGCGGATGGGTAGAGTTGTGCGCGTCCGTAACATCGGAATGAGCTACTACCAGGCGCACATCAAAAAGGCGCGTGCTCTGAAATGGTAAATCGGTCGCCGGCGCGGGATCAAAAATAAGGGGATGGGAAGAATCTCAGGCCCCTCCTGAAAGCCAGCCTCCCAGCAAAGAAATAAAAGTGATTACTTTCGATCCATCCTATCACTTGACTGCCCTGAACGATCCGGAAGTGGTGTGGGGTGCTATCTCTCAAACTCTCCCATGGAAGCCCTCATCGAAATGCTACAGACTTGAACTGGCCCGATGTGACACCGGCCTGATTCTCTTTGCTCGGAGCGGTGGGTGACGTCGGTGTTGCGCTCCTGTCGAGGCTGGCGATGATCGTCGGCGCCAGCAGCTTGAGGACCGTCACCGGCAAAGCGCTGGTAAAGTGGTAGTTCTCGGCTTCGCGTCCCTGGACGAAGGCGGTGACCACGCCGTAGTAGCGATCGCCGATGTAAAAGATGAAGGCCGCGGTGCGGTTGGTGGCGCGGGAGGTGACGACGTCGCCGGCGCGATTGAAAGTTTGGAAGCGATTATCGCCGGAGCCGGTTTTGCCGCCGACGCTAATGCTTTTGCCGTCCGCCAGCTTAAAGACTCCGCTGAGGCGCCGCGCGGTTCCCTGTTCGACCACCTCGGCCATCGCCTTGCGCATAGTACGCGCCACTTCCGGGGCCAAGACCTGCTCTCCTTTGTCGGTCGTACGCTCAAAGACTGTTTCATACGGGGTGGCGCGGGCGAAATGGATTTGGGTCAGGCTGGTCGCGTGGCGGCGTACCCCGTCGTTGACCAGAATGCCGACGAGCTCGGCCAACGCCACGGGCCGGTCGGATGACACCCCGATGGCCGTTGCATAGGATGGCACCATCGTCTTGAACGGGAATCCCAGCCGTTGCCAGTAAGGAGTCATGCGAGCGAAGGCGTCTTTCTCTAAACGAATGCGCAGGCGAAGGTCCTGGGCCCGGCGGTTGCGCGGGTTGAGCAGCCATGCCGAGCCCACACGGCGGGCTTCGCGGCTGCGAGCGAAGATATCCTGCCAAGAAAGCTTGGCGTTTTTGTAAAGCTCGCCGGCACACCAAAGATCGAGCGGATGGACCGACAGCAGGTAAGCGTAATCCGCCAGATTGAGCCGGGAACTCCGGTAGGCACGGAACAGTTTCGCGACCTCCTCCGCGGTGGCGGGCGCGCCGTTTTGCGCCAGCCAGTCGGCCAGGGTTTTTTCATCGTTGCCGATCGCCCAGGCAAAAAAGACAATCGCCAGCCGGCGGTTGGCGTTGGCTTTCGTCCCAATCAGACGGTTCGGCAACTCCTCGCGAGTTTGCCCGCGGTAATTCTGGTACGCCCGGCGGAGCACCGGCAAGGACTCTTCTTCGACGATCTCCTGGAGCAGCCGTTTGCGCTCGGGGTGGCCGGGGTCGGAAAGCACTTCGTTCGAATTGTAGGCCAACCGGGCGCGGTGATAAGCGACGAGGTCGCGCATCAGGCGGATGAAAGCCAAGTTGGTCGAATTGCGCAGGGCCTCGCGCAACGTCGGCACGCGGCTATTCTCTTCGCGCTCGAAGTTTTCGAAATGGTGCACGCCCCCGCCGGTAAAAAACGTCTCGCTCGGGTCGGCGGAGTAACGGCGCTCCAGAGCGCGCTCCAGGAACGGCTCGAGGGCGAGATTTTTCTCGTTGCGCAAGACTTCGCCGGCCCAGCGGGTGAGCGGGTCGCGAGCGCCGGCGATTTGCTTGTTCACTTCCGCATCGCTTGCCTGTCCAAGTCCTTTGTGCAGCTCCGCTATGACTTCGAGATAATGGGTCAGTGTGCGCAGTTTGGCCGTGCTGCCGAGCTCTAACTTGACGCTCTTGTTGAAATCGAAGGGCGCGGCGAGATTGTCGGCCTGGACGCGCACGAAATTTCCTTCCGCCATAGGCTCCACCAGGAGAAAGGAATAGATCACCTTCGCCGGGTCGGCGTTCTGGAGCAGCCGCTCGCCATTGAGCCCCTTGGCTTGGATCACTTCCGGATCGGTAAGGCTGTGCAGAAAGTCGGTTATTTTCTTTTGCAGCTCGACGTCGATGGTGCTCTGGACGTCAACATGGAGGCGATTGAGGTCATACAAGTTGGTGACACCGAGATTCTCCATCATTGCCACGCGGATGGCGTTGGCCGCCTTGTTCTTGCCTGAGGAAGGCTGGGGTGGCAGCGGCGCGGCGGGCAAAAACTCAACGGGCGTTTGCCGTAGCGCCTTGGCCATCTCCTCATCGATGATCCGCCGCTTGGTCATGAGACCGATGAACCGCGTCACTTTTTGATCCAGCGACGCGCGCTCTTCGCTGAGAAACACCGACGGCGCGCGCACCGAGATCAGCAAAGTCAGGACATGTTTAAAGGCGCGCACTTTCGCGGGCGTCATCGTGGGTGTGTTGAGCGCCGCGACGACCGCCGGGAGCGGCATGCCGAACCAGGCGTGCAGACCTTCGCCCAAGCCGTGGATCTCGCCGTAGCCAGGCGCCGCCGCCAGGGGTACGGTATTGAGGTAATCGACGATGATCCGTTCGCGCCAGGCGCGCGTGTTCTTGCCCGCGCGGTAGGCTTTTAGGCTCGCGCCGACCACTTGACGCAACTTTTCCGCCGGCGTATCCGTGCGGCCATTCGGCGAGTGGCGAAATTTCTCCAACTGCACGGCCAGAGTGCTGCCGCCTTGAACAGAGACGGGAAGGTAAAGCTTGGAGCTGACGTAAAGCAGCCCGGCCTTGAAAAGCCGTTCCCATTCGATGGCCGGGTTTTGCCACGACGTGCTCGGACGGCCGAGATTGCGGTTTTCCAAAAACAACAGAGTCTTGACCAGCAGTGGTGGAATATCGTCGATTTTTTCGAAGAGAAACTCCGACTGCGCGTATCGAAACAAAGGCGTGCCGTCGAAACCGCGAATATCGATGCCCGCCCCGGGCCGTTCGTCGTAGGGAGGCGAAACGCCGCGGCGGATCAAATCGAGCAACGTTTCGGATTGGCGTGTTTGTTGCGTTAGGCGGTAGCCCTGAGTCTGAAGTCTCGCTCGGAAGGCGGGGATCCTAGGGTACCCGCGGCGATCGTCAAAGGGACCCGCCCGCGGAAAGGCAATGCTCGAACTTGCCCCCGCCGCGAGCTTATAAGAGACTTCATCATTGACGCGGGTGAAAATCCAGGATTGCAGGACCGACGTGTGAATCTCGACAAGGACCAGGGCGGCCAGGATTAAAAACGCGACTAGCCACCAAAGCCAAACCTTCAGCCGGCGCTTGTTTAAAAACAGGGTAACCCGCGAGGCCAAGGAGGATAGTTGCGTGAGGCCGAGGGGAACCGACTTGCCGTTCATTTTATTGTTACGAGTACATGCTAAAATAGCATACCGCTCGCACAAACGAAATTGTCGCCGTCGATTTTTTGTTGAGCAATGCGACAAATTTTTTTGACTGGCAAATCGCCCCGCGGAGGCATTATACTCGCCCGAACCAAGGAGGACCTATGCTTGCCACGCGGATCACGCAGAAAGAAGGCATTCTTTATTTCGTCGCTTTCAAAGCAGCGGATCTCTTGGACCATGTGAGCTTCAGCAGCCGCTACTACTTCGAGGGCGAACGGATCGAAGCGGATGAACCTGGGGACGACCATGATGAACATCGATGAATTGCGCCAGTTGACGATCCAGCGCCGCAGTATTCGCGGTTACGACGAGAGCCGGGAGGTGTCGGAGGAGGCAATCCGCGCGATCCTGGAATGCGCCCGCTGGGCGCCGTCGGGCGGCAACGGACAGCCGTGGGAATTTATTATCGTGAGAGATCAGACAACACGGCACAAGATCGCCGACATCTACCTGAAACAGTTGGAGCCCAAGCGCGAGATGGATTTGGCCGTAAGAGGCACGGCCAAGATGACCGGCGACGGCTTTCGCCACGCTCCGGTGCATATCATCATTCTCGGCGATCCAAGGGTCAAAGAGGCCTATCCGATCAGGACGAAATTGGAGAAAGCGGACTCGCATTTCATCACTGGACTGGCCAATGTAACCCTGCTAATTCACTTGGCCGCGGCGTCGTTAGGTCTGGCGTCGCAATACGTCAGCGACGCCAACTCTCCCTACATGGAAACGCTGCTCAAGGCGATGCTCAAGATCCCCGAGCCGCTGCGCATTTATCATCTGGTTCCGATCGGCTACGCCAAGGGAAATTTTGCGACGCCGCCGCGCCGGGAGTTGGACGAGATCGTCCACTTCGAGCAATACGATATGAACAAATATCGCGACGACACGGCCATGGAACGATTCATCAACACGCTCACGCTGCAAGGCAGTTACGGCAAGGGCCGTTGATAATGATTCGGTTATAGCGGAGAAAGGACCTCGGAGGTTTGGAAATGACCCTCGTACACCTCAACGTCATGTATGGCCACCTGGAAGGAACGGAGCGCAAGTTCGCGCGGGACCCGTCGGGTTATCTTTCGATCGAGGCCGGCATTTACCAGCGACATGGCTTGGAGATTTCTTGGAACCACGTCCAGGGGACCGAAGAAAGATACCGGCGGCTCGAAAGCGGCGAAGCGCAAATTTCTTTTGTTGTCGGGCGTGCTTCGCTGCAACATTTTCTCGATACCTATTCAACGCGCGTCCTCGGTTGCGTCATGAACAGTTGCCCATATTACCTGGTCGCCGATGCCGCCGTCGGCGAACTGCGAGAGCTCAAGGGGAAGACGGTTGCCTGCCGCGAAGGTCCGGCGCGCGGAGTGCCGTTCGCGCGGGTTTTTCAGGAATACGCTGGGATAAAATTGGATGGAGAGGTAACCCTCAAGCTGCCCAAAAGCGATCAAGAGACTTTTCATTTACTTATCGGTGGCCAGGTTGCTGCCGCGTTGCTGCCGCGCCCTTATGGTTTCATGGCCGAGGAAAAGGGATTCAAAAGAATTGCCGCTTGGCCCGATGTCGTGGACGATCCGTTGCCGATTACGATTGAAACCACGGCGGCGCTTGCGAAAGAGCGGCGAGACGAATTCCGTGCTTTCTTTGAAGCCCATCGCGAAGGAGTCCGTTACATTAACGCGAATCGGAATGAAGCGATTAAGTTGCTTGCCGGGAAATTCGGCCACTCGCCGGCCCTTGCTGCCAGGACCGTCGAAGAGTATCTCGTGTGCATGGACGAGTCGCTGGCGGTTGACTTCAAGCAGTTCGAGCGACTTCTGTCCCAAGTGGCTCCCGAGAAAAGCAGCAACGCGCGGCAGATCGCCTCTGAGTGGATTGTTACAGGTGCGCTCAGAGGCTAGTCGTTCCTTTAGGAGATCAGGAGGGAACAATGCCTGGCCGGTGGCGCAACAGCGCTAGTTTTTGATATATCTTCAGCCGAAGTCAGGGGTGGAGCGCTGATGTGCGCGAACCATCAACCTGATTACTGAAGGAGAATGCTTTATCGATGCTGTATTTGCATTGGGGCGGGGGCTTTCGACGTAGAGACCCGTGGGTCCCGGTCCGAAGGCTTTCTTTCGCGAGCAGGTAACGTTACTTAATACGTCTGTATTAGCTGAGGAGGAATATATCATGAGACGCGGATTACAAATCTTTCGTTGCCAGTGTCGGAAGATAACGCTGGCGCCGGTTATGCTCCTAGTTTGCCTGGTACTGGCAGTCCCGCAAAATGGCGGCGGGCAAACACTCCAGACCGTCAACATGGGGATTCCTTCGAAAAGCTTTCAGATGGTGATCTACCCGCTGGCGCAAGAGAAAGGATACATGCATGAGGAGGGAATCGACCTCAAGGTCATTTATATCTCTCCGGTGACGAGCATCCAGGCGATGCTCGGCGGCGATGTCCAATTTACCGGCGCGGGGTCGAGCGCGCTGGTGAGCATCGCCAGGGCGAACGCGCCTCTGAAGGTGGTTGCGTCAACCAACGATCGGGTGCTCCAATGGCTGCTCACCCGGCCCAATATCAGCGACCCCAAGGAGCTTAAAGGGAAGAGAATCGCGACTACGGGAGTCGCCTCCATCGCAACCTTCATGCTGAAGCAGATTCTTGCCAAACATGGGCTCGATGCCGGCAAGGATGTTATTTATCTCGACCCCGGCACCAACAACCAACTGCCGGCGCTGCTGGCGGGAACCGTGGATGCCGCGGTGTTGAGCGTGGAGGCGCGCTACGTTGGTCTCGACAAGGGGATGCGGGAGATGTTTTTTTTCGGCAACGAAGTCAAAAACTCCTGGGGCACGCTCGGGACAACCGACAAGCTGATCAAGGAAAACCCCAAGCTGGTTAGCGCATATGTTCGGGCAACGATCAAAGCGTTGCGCTACCTGCGCCAGGACAAAGAAGGCGCCATCGCCGCGCTTATAAAGTTCTCCGGAGTCTCGCGCCAGCAGGCGAGCCGGCTTTACGACGAACTCATCCCGACTTTTACGCGCAATGGCGCGGTGGACGAGGAAGCACAGCGAAACGACTTGAATATCGTCCGCCAGGTCGTCAACTCCAACGATACGGTCCCGACCGCAAAGGCTTATGATTTCAGCTTCGCGCTGGAAGCGGACCAGCAGTTAAATAGGGCAGGGTGGAAGCCCTGACGCTACGCGTCGGTAGCGTGTTTCGAGTTTGGGGTTTCGAGTTAAAGTAGGGTGCGCTACGCGCACCATTCGAAATCCAGTGCGCAAGCGCACCCTACGCATTACTGGTACCAAATGCGTTAAGCACTCAGTTCTTTCTTCGCCAATTCCTCAACGAACTTCACCAACCCTGAGTGATCGAGGTCGCCGTTGCCCATGCCTTTCATCGCGGTCATCATTTGCCCCACAATGCCTGTAACCATTAACGGCACGCCGTATTCGCTCCCCGTCGCCAGGGCGATCTGCATATCTTTCTCGTGCAGGCGGATGCGAAAGCCGGGTTTGAAATTGCGGTCCAGCATCTTTTGCCCATGCGCTTCGAGAATTTTCGACTGAGCGAAGCCGCCGAGCAACGCTTGCCTCACTTTGGCAGGATCGACGCCGGCTTTAGCTGCCAACACCAACGCTTCGCCAACGATCGCGATGGTGGTTCCGACTACCATCTGGTTGGCGGCCTTGGTCACCTGCCCGGCGCCGGCGTCGCCGACGTGGACGATGTTTTTCCCCAACGCCTGAAAGATCGGCATTGCCCGCTCCACCGCCGTAGCGGCGCCGCCGATCATGATCGAGAGCGTGGCGCCGATGGCGCCCGCTTCGCCGCCGCTCACCGGCGCGTCGAGCATGTCGCAGCCGAGCGTTTTTGCCGTTGCCGCCAATTTGCGCGCGACCACGGGCGAAATGCTCGACATATCGATCAGCAAGCCTCCCGACTTTACCCCGGCGAAAACGCCTCGATCACCGGCGCAAACCAGCTCGACGTCCGGTGAGTCGGGTAGCATAGTGATAACGATATCGCTTCGTGAAGCGACTTCCTGCCCGCTACCCGCGACCTCGGCGCCTTCCTTGCTCAACTCATCCACCGCCGCGCGGCTGCGGTTGTGGATGACGAGAGAGTAGCCCGTCTTCATGAGATTACGCGCCATGGGCTTGCCCATGATGCCGAGGCCGATGAAACCGACTGTTGGATTGGTCATATAACTCCCGTCATTGTCTGACCACCGGATTGAATTCTATGATGAAAAAATCAGGTCGCTGAATCACTGCGTGTCACGTTCTTGGCCTTGGGGTGCTCCCGGTTTTGGTTTGATAGAAAGCGAAGGCTTTCGAATCAAAGTCGCGCGTACTCCCGTAAAGGCCACCGAACTTGCCGAGCTTGATGCGCACCACAAACTACGCGCCGACCTGGCTGAGCCGCTTTTTTGTCACGATCGCGTTATAGGGTCCCGTTAGCGTTTCGAGAAGACCGCTTGAACAATCGCGCTCAGCTTCCTTTTTCCACAAAGACTTGTCACGGCGCAGAATATAGGCAGCAGGTGATAAGCTTGTCAATGTTTTGAGCGCGAGTGGCATGAGTCGGCGCGGGCGGTTTCGTGGTATCCGGACGTATCGTGGCGGCGGCTCGCTAGCGATCGCGTTCTTAGAATCGCTCCTCTGAGCCGTGACATGTATGACTGCTGCGCCCGGCGATGCTTCGTTAGGTCGCAAAAAAAGCATGTGGAGCCCCACGGGCAAGCCCATGGCGCCTGCCACTACGCCTGTGGGGCGAAATCCTTAGCGGGAACCATGACGATCTTCCCGTCATCATCACCGCCCATGGCACCATCGAGCGGGCGGCGGAAGCGATCAAGTCGGGCGCCGATAAGTTTATCATTAAGTGTTCCGAAACGACGATAGACAACTGCGTGACGACCCGCGGGGCAAAAAGTTTGCTGGAACGAAGGATCGCATGTTCCCGCGACTCTCTGGGGAGCGTCTAATCTTTTTCAGTGGCGTCAAAAAAATATTCTAAAATGCCATTTTTTTCTTGACATACAATCTCTTGTGTCGCTATAGTGGGTCAGCTACAAGTTATGGGAGGGTTTTCGTATTCACTTCTATCCGCCTGAGTCGATTTCATACCCTTCTCCGAAGCTAAAACCCACCCTTTAAATCTATAAGGAGGTGTCTATGGCCGCTAAGAAAAAAGCCGCTAAGAAAAAAACCAAAAAAAAGTAGTAGTTTTCTGATGTGAGGTTGCGGTGGTAAGTTAAACCCTCCCTAATCTCAGGCGATCAGGCAGCCGTTCTGGCTTCCTATTTGACAGACCCTCCGGCAGTACAACCCGGAGGGTTCTGTTTTTTACGGATCGAATCTTCTATAAGCCTCGCGCGGCTGGAGCCGGACAGTTCTTGACTGACGGCAATACACCGGCGCAGCGAAGTAGCAGCGCGTGACTGATCCGGCACATTCGCGTTCGATGACGCGAGCGGCATGCGCTCCAGCCGCTTATAATTGAAGTCTAAAAAACGTTTCCCCTGCCATTGCCCCGCGTGTTCTTTTCGTCGCCGCCGAATCGATCGGATAGCTGCTGTTGCGCCCACCCATCCAGTTCGTTAAAGTATGCGACAGTGAGGATTATGCGAATCATTTTTCGGCCCTTGGTATTTTCCCTTTCGTGGTTTCTCGTCTTGGGATCTTGGACGACTGTCTTGGCGCAGTCTTCCAAGGTCAATTATAAGGTTATTCGCAATCTGGAGCCCATGAAGGAGAATTCCCCGACCCCCGATTTCAGTGTGGCGACGCCCGAGGGAAAGAAAATTTCTTTAAAAGACTTTCGCGGGAAGCTTGTCTTTCTCAATTTCTGGGCGAGCTGGTGCGTTCCCTGCCGTGAAGAGATGCCGGCGATGGATCGCTTGTATCAGGAGTTTAAGGACAAAAATTTCGTCGTGCTGGCCGTCGCTATCAAAGACCGCAAGCAAGACGCCATCAACTTCGTGAAGGAGCTTAAGTTGACTTATCCCATCGGCCTCGATCCCGACGGTGAGGTGGGCCTCTTGTACGGCGCCTGGGGTCTGCCGACGACCTATCTCATCGGAGCCAAGGGAGAGGGGCTGGCGCGCGCTTGGGGACCGGCGGAGTGGCATGGTCCGGCCGCGCGCAATTTGATCAAAGAGCTGACCGAAGGAAAAAGATGACCGAGGTCAACGCGCTCGTCGCCTTTGTCGCCGGTGTCTTTTCCTTTCTTTCTCCCTGCGTCCTGCCGCTCATTCCGTCGTATCTATCCTTCATCTCCGGCGTTTCCTTGGAAGAGATGCGCGGCGAACAGACGCTGGGGCGGGTGAAGTGGCGAGTGGTGTTGAACTCCTCCGCCTTTATCCTGGGTTTCTCGCTGGTTTTCGTTTCCCTCGGCGCCTCCGCGAGCTATCTTGGAAGCCTTTTCCTGGGTTATCGAGACGTCATTCGCACGGTGGGCGGCATTTTTATACTCGTCGTCGGGCTCTATCTGATGGGCGTTTTTAAAATCGCCACGCTGGAACGCTACCTCCAGTTCAATCTCAGCAATAAACCCGCGGGCTATCTCGGTTCCGTGCTCGTGGGAATCACGTTTGCCGTTGCCTGGACCCCCTGTGTGGGCCCGATCCTGGGTGCAGTCCTGACGGTCGCCGGGGCTTCGGCCGACGTGGGGCGAGGAGTGTTTCTGCTGGCGAGCTACGCAGCCGGATTAGGTTTGCCGTTTTTTCTCAGCGCCCTTGCGATCAATTCTTTTTTTCAGTTTTCCCAGGCTTTCCGCCGTTACATTCGTGCCTTTCATGTGGCCAGCGGCGTCTTGTTGGCCATTGTCGGCGTCCTCTTACTCACCGATTATATGACCTTTCTAAATGCTTACGCCCTCCGCTTCACACCCGAGTGGCTGTTAAAACGGCTCTAAGTCCGCCGTCGGGACACCATGTTTGACCTCCCTTGGGGTAAATGTTAGTTTTTCCACTCACCATTTGTTGCAAAAACTTATTCTTGCCGCGCGCAATTCCGGATAAAAGTGGAGTTAAATAGGAATGGAAGAGCAGATTCGGCATATCCTGAAAGCCTTGGGCGAAGATCCGGATCGCGAAGGGCTGGTCAAGACTCCGCAGCGGGTCGCCGAAGCCCTGACCTTCCTGACCCAGGGATATCAACTGGACCCGGAAAAGGTTATCAACGACGCCCTTTTTACCGAAGACTACGAGGAGATGATCGTGCAGAAGGATATCGATTTTTTTTCCCTCTGCGAGCATCACTTGCTGCCCTTCTTCGGCAAGGCCCACGTCGCCTATATCCCGCACCATAAGCTCGTCGGCATCTCCAAGCTCGCCCGTCTCGTGGACGTATACGCGCGCCGGCTCCAGGTCCAGGAGCGGCTCACCAACCAGATCGCCAACATCATCATGGAAAAACTCGATCCTCTCGGCGTGGCCGTGGTCATCGAAGCGGAGCATCTGTGCATGCGAATGCGCGGCGTGGAGAAACAGAATTCGATGATCATCACCAGCACATTGCTCGGCGCCTTCCGCACCCGCCAGGAAACCCGCAGTGAGTTCATGACGCTGATCCGGCAGAAAGCCTGAGAGAGAAATTCGTGGAAACCCGATTCAGAGATGCACGTGTTGAAACCGTCAAGGCCGACCTGCTGGTCTTGCCGGTCCTGGAGAAAAAGCTCGAAGAGGTGCCGCTACGCGCGCTCGACCGGCGTTTGCGGGGAAAACTTTCCGAACGCATCCAAAAGAGCAAGTTCACCGGCGCCGAGGGAAGCGCCTTGCTTTACCCGGCCTCCGGCCTGCTGCCATCGTCTCATTTACTGTTGCTCGGCATGGGCAGCGCGAAAGACGTCGAGCCGGATGTTTGGCGCAAAGCGGGGGCGCGGGCGCGGCGGGAAGCGGCGGGTGTCGGCGCCGCCGACATCGCGTTGTTCTTCGCGCCGGCCGAGAGTCCGGAGCAGGCGGCGGCCGCCATCGTCGAAGGAATGCTACTCGCTTCCTATCAATTCAACAAATACCGGTCGAACTCCAAACCTTCCGATGCGGTAAGACAACTGACGTTCTTCCGACCGGGGTTGAGCCGCAGCGCGGCGATGGACAAATCGATTGCGATCGTGCAGCGCACGCTGCCGGGCGTTTATCTCGCCCGCGATCTGATCAATGAGCCACCCTCGGTGACCACCGCCCGGTTCCTCGGAGAACAGGCGCGGCGCCATTGCCGCGGTCGCGGTTTGACCGTCGAAGTCTGGGGCAAACAGAAGATTGCGGCGATGAAACTCAACGGGCTGTTGGCGGTCAATCGCGGCAGTCAGGAAGAGCCGCGCTTCATCAAGATCCATTACCGGCCCTCAGGCAAGCCGCGCAAAAGAATCGCGTTGATCGGCAAAGGGATCACCTTCGACTCCGGTGGGCTTTCCCTGAAGCCGTCGAAGTCCATGGAAACGATGAAACTCGACATGTCCGGCGGCGCGGCGGTGATCGGCGCCATGAGCCGGCTGCCGCACCTGGGCCTCGATATCGAGGTCACCGGTTACATTCCGACGACGGATAATCTTCCCGGCGCCAACGCGCAAAAGCCGGGCGATGTCATTCGCTATTTGAACGGGAAGACCATCGAAGTTCTGAACACCGACGCCGAGGGCCGCTTGATCCTGGCCGACGCATTGGCGCTAGCGGCGCAACAAAAGCCCGACACCATGGTCAACCTGGCGACCCTGACGGGCGCCTGCATGGTGGCGCTCGGCAGCGAAGTCGGCGGGCTGTTCAGCAATAACCAGCCGCTAGCCGACCAGCTGTTGCGCTGCGCGCGGGACACCGGTGAAAAGCTCTGGCAACTGCCGCTGGTCAAAGAATATCGTGAACTGATCAAGAGCAGCGTGGCCGATATGAAAAACATCGGCGGGTCGCATGGCGGCGCGATCACCGCCGCGCTTATCCTGCAAGAGTTCGTCGGCGATGTTCCCTGGGCGCATTTGGATATCGCCGGCCCGGCGTTCGCGGAAACCGACACAGCCCTGTGCAACAAAGGCGGCACCGGGTTCGGGGTTCGCACGGTGCTGCGATTTTTGTCAACGCTCTAGCTTGGTAATTCGCTGCGAGAGTGCGTCACTGGCGGCGCTGTTCCGAAGAACCAGAAACTCGAAACGCGAGACTCGAAACGCGGAAATTATAAGGAGGCGGGCATCATGGGAAAGATTACCGAGGTAGGCGACAACAATTTTGAAACTGAAGTCATTCAGTCGGCGCTGCCGGTGCTGGTCGATTTTTGGGCTCCCTGGTGCGGCCCGTGCAAATCCATCGCGCCGATTGTGGAAGAACTGGCCGGCGAATACGAAGGCAAATTGAAAGTGGCGAAGCTCAACGTCGACGACCATCCCGCCACCGCTTCTCGCTACGGCATCCGCGGTATCCCTAATCTGATCATCCTAAAGGGCGGTGCGGTGAAGGAGCAGATCGTCGGCGCGGTCCCGAAAGCGAAGTTGGTGAGCGCCATCGAAAAAGCCCTGCAATAGGCTCAACTGATTCCCCCGACTTGAACCCTTTGAACGGTTCCTAAAAGATAAACCGGCGCATGCTGACGTTCATGATCACGCCGATGGCGAACATCATGGAAGCGAGCGCCGACCCGCCATAACTGACCATCGGCAGCGGCACACCGACGACCGGCATGAGTCCCGCCACCAAACTCCGGTCGTAGAGGACGGGCCATGGCGCGCCTCTAGGGATTGCAAAACCTGGCCCCGAAGTTCGAAGTCCGAAGTTTAGAAATAGCAAATATCCCGCCTGACCCCGGCCCCTTTTGTCCCATCCGGCTTCTCGCAAAGCAAACCGCTCAAAAAAATTCGTGTCGGGTTCCCTTCTTGAGGATTGAGCAACATCATCATGTACGTCGGTAAAAGATCTGCCCGAACATTGGCTTGACTGCGTGCGGGCACGCACAGGCGAACCGGATTGAGGATGGGAGCCCGATTCCCTATCAGATGGATTCGTTCGTCTGAAAAAAAGGAATCGGGCTTTTGTCTTTTTGAAGGATCCCGGCGAGGTATGCCAAAAATTCCCTTCCGCGAATCAGACATCATCAGTGGTTTCTCTATTTTAGACCGTAATCTCTAGTCAATTTATCTATGAATCCGCTCTCATCCAACTCTTTGACCAGAGAGGAATCGGCAAAACGCGCGGGGTTTTCTTTTAAAACTCTGGGTTCTCTTTTGGCGACTTCCTGGATAGGAAGATCAAAGTATTCCTTTGCGGGATAAGGCTTCAAAGGAAAGTCGTAGCCGCGAATATTTTCTTCAGCAACCTCGCGGTCCTGAATCTTCAAGTATTTAGAGATCACCTTGATGGTGTGCTCTTTATTGGCCTTGAAGGAATGCACCCCCTCGATCAGCGCTTTCAAGGCATTGCGGACCGCCTCTCGATTCTTATCCAGATAGGAGCGGCGGACCACCATCATGTTGCTGGAGTAGGGAATCTGTAGCTTCATGCCATCCGCGAGGAGCGGGAAGCCCATTTTTCTCGCCTGCAAGGTTATTGGAGGAGTCAAAATTGCGGCATCGGCCCTGCCTGTTTCTATGGCTGCCAGCCGGCTGGACTGATTTCCAAACTGCAAGAAGGCAACTTCGCTGTCGGGCTTAAGTCCCTCGCGCTCGACCAAAACCCGTCCGACAAAATCGGCGCTGCTCCCGAACCGGCTGACGGCCAGGCTCTTGATCTGTTTCAGGCTGGTTATACCCTTTCTGCCAAAGATCTGATTTTCAATGAAGTTCCCCATCCGGGCAAGCATGACGAGATCAAGCCCCTTCAGGGTGCTCGTAATCGCCACCTGGGGCGACATGTAGGCGATGTGGGCGTCTCCGGAAATCAAAGCCGCCGCCGCAGAGGTCGCGCCCTGGATAAATATGAGCTGCACCTGGTTTCCATATTTTTCAAAAAACCCGGCCTCTTTCGTAACCCACACGGGAGCGTAAACTCCCGCCTCGCTGGTCCAGACCGCATACATTTGGGCAGCCAAGAGATAGCCGCCAAAAGTTGGAAACAGGACCGCTAGAAATGTCAACCCGCGCAATATGGACTTAATCATCGTCGTTCCCCTCTGCTCCTGGATGTCTTGACTGTTGCCTTCCCTGTCAACCCGACACGACGGGTAAAGCTCGTCAGTCCCCAGCGACTGGCTTATCAGAATCTGTTCGTCGGAGTCAATCTTGTTAATAACCAGACCGGCTGCCCGTAGCGATACCGTGTCTGAAGGCAGCTTCCAAGCTGGCCAAACCCGCCTGACCGGCTGCAGCGGTGCAAGTGGACGCGGAGGAAAAAATGGGGTACAACCAACCCGCCTGAGGAGCGACATGATGATCTTCTGCGACGTTAGCGACGCTCGTTCCCGGGAGGAACGCCTAAGCAAAGATATTTGAAATTCTTAGTTGGCTTATGGCTGAAGGAATCTGAAAAAAAAGATGACTCGCGCGAAGACTAAAGCACGCCGAGTTTGGAAAAATAAAAAGATTTTTCTTTGCGCTCTTGGCGTCTCGGCGCGATAAACTTTCTTGAAGTGGTTCTTGTTAAGCACTTAAACTAAAAGGTAAGCCCCATGAAAGACGTGGGAACCGTTACCGTACAGACACCGCGTATTGACGCGCTGCCGAAAGTTACGGGGCAGGCCGTCTACACGGAGGACCTGCCCTTACCACTGGGGACTCTCTTCGGCGCTATTTTGCGTTCTCCCTATGCCCACGCACGTCTTGTTTCCATCGATGCCCGGCAGGCCGAGCGGCTGCCAGGTGTGCACGCCGTGGTCACGCGTGAGCACCTCGGGAACCTCAATCCTTTCCTGGACCCGGCATCCTATGGCGCGGAGGGTGAGGGGGCTGCTCCTTTAGTCGCATTGGAGAAGGTGCGCTATGAAGGAGAGCCCGTTGCTGCTGTGGCTGCAGAGACCCCGTCACTTGCCCGGCAGGCCTTAGACTGTATCGAGGTGGCCTATGAAAGCCTCCCCATGCTCTTCGACGTTCGCGAGGCGCTCAAACCTGAAGCGCCGGTGATTCACAACAAGCGTCCCGGCAACCTGGTGGGCCGGTTCGACTTCGGCTGGGGTGATGTCGAGCAGGGTTGGCGCGAGTCCGATCATATTCTCGAAGACACCTACGTGTTTCAGAGTGTCTTCCACTACCCTATGGAGAATCTTGGGGGCTGTATCGCCGAGGTGCGCGGGGATACGCTGGAACTCACCGCACCGATTCAGCACCCCTTCCGCTCCCGCGATGACATCGCGGCGATGTTCGGCTTTGATCGCAACAAGGTGCGCGTGGGGTTTCCTTACGTGGGCGGCGGGTTCGGCTCCAAGGAGCTTAAGACCGAGCACCTGATCGCGATCTTCCTCGCCATCCGTTCGGGGCGTGCCGTCACCTTGAGGCCGAGCGCCGAGGAAAGCTTTCGCAGCGACTGCCGTCATGCCGTCGTGTACCATGTCAAGACCGGTGTCAAGGCCGACGGCACACTTATGGCCCAGGACATTGATCTCATCTTCGATAAGGGCGCCTATGCCCAGGGAAACGCCATGAACGTGCCGCGACGGGGCTCCTCGCTGGCGTGGGGGCCGTACCGAGTGCCCCATCTCCGGATCGTCGGTCGCTCCTACTACACCAACAAAGTCCCGGCTGGCGCCTTTCGCAGTCTCGGCAGAGCACAGACCACCTGGGGCTACGAGTCCCACTACGATACCATCGCCCGCAAGCTGGGGATGGACCCGGTGGCGTTTCGCCGGCACAACTTCTTACACCGTGGCGAGCGTCTCATCGAGACGGTTGGTCCCTTCGATACGGATATGGACGATCTCGTCCGTCGTGCTCTCACGGCCTTGAATTGGAACGGCCGCTCACAACGCGTTGGGCCGCCCGCCGATATCGTCTATACCGGCACCACCCCGGTGCGCGGTCGGGGGATCGCGGCAACCTTGCGCCATGGCTACTCCGGCGCCAGCGTCTCCGACGTGGAGGTCACGGCGGACAACCGCGGCATCATCCGTATCCTCCACTCGGGGGCCGAGATTGGACAGGGTCTCTATACCATGCTGGCCCGCGTTGCCGTGGAGACACTGGGCGTCCCCGAGAGCCAGATAGAGGTGACCCACCCGCACACAGATTTGCCCTACTCGGACGGCATCGGGAGTTCCAGAGACACAGTGTCCATGGGGATGGCCGCCCAGCGGGCCTGCGAGGATCTCAAGCGGCAGCTCCTGGAGGTCGCCGCCAAGGCCGTCGGCGGGACGCCCGAGGAGTGGCAGTACGCGGCAGGTCAGTTGTGGCACGGTGAACGGCCTTATCCTGTCGGCAGGGTCATCAGCGCGCTTGCGCATAGCCTGGTCGTCAGAGGCAAAGGCCATTACAGCACACCACGCGCCGATAACGTGTGGCAAGGCGTTGTCCCCCATTGGGAACTCAGTGTCGGCGCGGCGGAGGTGGAGGTCGACCCGCAGACAGGCGACGTGACCCTGTTGCAATACGCCATTGCGGCCGACGTGGGAACGGCCGTCCACCCGGTTGCTTGTAAGAGCCAGCTCGACGGTGGCGGCGTGATGGGTTTGGGCGATGCGATGTACGAGGAGATGATCTACGGCGACGGCCAGCTCCTGAATGGCGACAGCTTCCAGTACCGCCTGCCCCTCGTCCATGACCTCCCGCAGCGCTTCACGTCTATCATGGTGGAAAACCACGATGGCCCTGGCCCCTTGGGCGCCAAGGGCATGTCCCAGACTTCCGTGAGTCCCATAGCGCCAGCCATCGCCAATGCCGTCTTTGACGCGGTGGGCGTGCGCATCAAGGAACTCCCCATCACGCCGGAGAAGCTACTGCGCGGCCTGGGGAAGCTTGCATAACAAAGAGAGGCAAAATGCTCAGGCCGTTGCGCGTGTACCAGCCCACGAATGTGACCGAAGCGTCTGCCGAACTCGCCCGTCTCGGAGACGACGCCAAGGTCTATGCGGGGGGGACTGAACTCATCCTGTGGCTGCGACTGGGACTCGTCCAATACACCCACCTGGTGGATATCAAAAGAATCCCCGAACTGGGCGAGCTGGCATGGGATGGCGAGAGGATGCACATCGGTGGCACGGTCACCCATCGCCATCTGGAGAGGTCGGCAGAGGTGGCCGAGCACCTGCCGTTGCTGCAACATGCTACCGGACTAGTAGCAAACGTGCGCGTGCGTAACGTCGGCACGCTTGGCGGGAGTCTCTGCTTCGGCGACCCGCATTCGGATCCTGCCCCAGTCCTGCTGGTCTATGACAC
Source organism: Deltaproteobacteria bacterium (assembly GCA_030688735.1). Taxonomy (GTDB): domain Bacteria; phylum Desulfobacterota; class Binatia; order UBA9968; family UBA9968; genus JACPFE01. The sequence goes on along the minus strand of JAUYJC010000602.1, from coordinate 25,181 downwards.
CAGGGTCAAGATCGGCAAGCACAGCGGCGGCCGTACGATGGGCCTCGAGACGTTTTTCATGGGACCCTATGAGACCGCGCTGGAGCCCGATGAGCTTTTGGTCGAGCTGGAGGTGGCGCCGCTGCCACCAGGCATGGGTAGCGCCTACCTGCGCGCGGCGCGTTTTGAGCGCCCCTCCCTGGGTGTGGCAGTGGCGGCGGCCCAGCACGACGGACGCCTCACCGACGTGCGGCTGGCCGTGAGCTGCGTTGGCCCGGTGCCCATGCGGCTACAGGAACTCGAGTCGCGCCTGCAAGGCGCGACACTCGCCGATGGCCAGCAGATCTTGCGCGAGGCACAGCGCCATTACGGAGAGGTCTTAAAGCCCGTGGACGACCTGCATGGATCAGTGGCGTACAAGACGTACCTGACCGGGGTGCTCTTGGGCCGAGCGCTCGCTCAGGCCGTGGGCACCAACGGGAGCAATTGAGATGGCCGACGCCTTGCACACTGGGTCCGCGATGCCACAAACGTCGCACACGATGCCGGTTGCCCTCCAGATCAACGGCCGGCCGTGGAAGGGCGAAGTCCGCGCCGAAGAGACTCTGCTGGAGTTTGTGCGCGAGCGGCTCCGTCTCACCGGGACGAAACGCTCGTGCGAGTCCCAAGTCTGCGGGGCCTGCACTGTCCTGGTTGACGAAGAGCCGATCAGCTCCTGCACCTACCTGGCCTTCGAGGCATCGGGGAAGCGTGTGACGACGATCGAGGGTCTGGCGCCAGTAGACGGTCTGGATCCCCTCCAAGAGGCCTTCATCCGACGCGGCGCAGCCCAGTGCGGCTTCTGCACCTCGGGGATGCTACTGGCCTGCAAGGCACTCCTGCAGGCGTATTCTGAGCCGACGAGGGAGCAGATTGGCCGCTATCTCAACGGGAATATCTGCCGCTGCGGGGCCTACGTTCAGATTCTCGAGGCAATCCAAGACGTCGTAGAAGCGAGGCAAGACGACGCTTCTGGCCTGCCGCAACAGGGCGGCCACGCGGCTCCCGATGCGGCCAAGGCCAATCCCGCCGCCCAGAAATAACATACCCTTTAGATGGAACCCGTTGCGAGTTTTAGGCACCGCAGAATGTGCGTTCGAAACCACTGCCACGCTACCGGAAAGCGGACCCTGACAGTGAACTTTGACTGGGGTCTTTTTCACGCAACTTAGCGCTGCTGAAAATGAACTTGGAACGGAAAAAGATCAGAAGATAAACCGGCGCATGCTGACGTTCATGATGACGCCGATGGCGAACATCATGGTGGCAAGCGCCGAGCCGCCGTAGCTGACCATCGGCAGCGGCACACCGACGACCGGCATGAGTCCCACAACCATCGCTACGTTGATCGTCACATGCCAGAAAAAGATCGCGGTCATGCCGAACACCAACAGGGCGCCGAAGCGGTCCTTCGCCCGCTGGACGAGTCCCAGGCAGTAGACGAGCAGCGCGAAATAGAGCAGCAGCAAAACCAAGCATCCGACAAAACCCCATTCCTCGGAAAAAACCGCGAAGATAAAATCGGTATGCTGGGCCGGCAGGAAGTCGAGCCGGTTTTGCGTGCCGTGCAGGTAGCCTTTGCCGAAAAGCTTGCCGGAGCCGACGGCGATCTGCGATTGAATCACATGGTAACCGGCCCCGAGCGGATCGCGATCGGGGTCGAGAAAAGTCAGGATGCGGTTGCGCTGGTAGGTTTTCAAGAAATGCCAGGCGACCGGGAGAAATGCCAAACCCGCGCCGACCAAGTAAAGAAAAGAGCGGGTGCGCAGACCGCCCATGAGTATCATGCTAATGAAGACGACGCCCAGGATGATGGCGGTGCCGAGGTCCGGCTGCACCAGTGTGAGCAGCACCAGCGGCGCCGCCAGCGCGAAAGGCGCCCAGAGATCCCGCAAATAATAGCCCCGCTGAGGCTCGTCATCCTGGAAATATTTCGCCATCACTAAGACGATGGCGATTTTCGCCGGCTCGGACGGCTGCAATCTAAAAAGGCCGAGATTGATCCAGCGCTGCGAGCCGCCGCCGGAATGGCCGAGGAAAAGCACCGCTACCAACAGTAGAAACATCGCGCCGTAGAAGGGATAAGCAAGCCGGTCGATATAGTGGTAGTCAAAAGTGAGAGCGGCAAACAACGCGATCAGCCCGAATCCCAACCACATGAGTTGGCGTCCCGGTAAAGCCCCGGCGTGCTTCTGGATGATGTCGTAGTTGGCGCTGTAAATCGTCGTGACGCCGATCAACACAAAGGCAAGGGCGAGCAGGAACAGCGTCCAATCGAAATGGGAGATAAGGCGCCGGTCAATTTGCACGGGAGTTCCCTTCGGCGCGCACCTGGTTTTGGTCGGCGGGCCGGTTCTGTTGCTCGATGAATTTCTCGATCACTTTTTTCGCTATCGGCGCGGCGGCGGAACCGCCGTGCCCGCCGTGCTCGACCAGGACGGCGACGGCGATCTGCGGATTCTCCACCGGCGCGTAGGAAACAAACCAGGCATGGTCGCGGTTAAAGTAACTGAGTTGCTCGCTCTTGAGATAGGCGCCCTTCATCTCGACGACTTGAGCCGTGCCCGTCTTGCCGGCGATGGCGACGATATTGGTGCGCGCCGCGCCGCCGGTGCCGGATGGAAGTTTGACTACGTCGGCGAGGCCGTTGTGCAGCCGCTCCAAGGTTTCCGGCTTGATTGCGATGCTGCGAATCTTTTCCGGCCCGTATTGGCGGATGACTGCTCCGGTCACCGACTCCACTTTGCGCACGATCCAGGGACGATAAAGGGTTCCGCCGTTCGCCACGGCCGCGGTCATGTTGGCCATTTGCAGAGGCGTCACGGTAAGGTAACCCTGGCCGATGGCAATCGAAACCGTTTCCCCCGGAAACCAGGGTTGGCGAAATCTTTTCCTTTTCCATTCGGTGTCCGGCACGAGGCCGCTCTTTTCGTCGTCCAGCGCGATGCCGGTCTTTTCTCCCAAGCCGAAGGCGCGCGCCCACTTGGCAATCTTGTCGATGCCGAGGCGTGTCCCCAATTGATAAAAGTAAACGTCGCAAGACTCGACGATCGCCCTGTGCAGATCGACAGCGCCGTGCCCCCCTTTTTTCCAGTCCCGGAATTGGCGGTTGCCAAAAAAGTAGAAACCAGGATCGGAAATCTGGCTCTCCGGCTGGAGCACTCCTTCTTCCAAGCCGGCGATGGCCATGATGATCTTGAAGGTCGAACCCGGAGGGTATTGACCCTGGGTTGCGCGATTGTTCAGCGGCCGCAATTGATCCTTGATCAGCGCGCGCCACTCTTCGGCTTTCACGCCGCGGGCGAAGACGTTGGGATCGAATGCGGGCGTGCTGACCATCGCTAGGACCGCGCCGGAATTGACGTCGAGCGCCACGACGGTTCCTTCTTTCCCTTGCAGCGCAGCGAAGGTGGTTTCTTGAAGCTCGCGGTCGAGCGTCAGGTGCACGGTGTATCCAGGCACGTCGGGCACTTCGTGGAGCACGCGCATGCGCCGTCCCAGCGCGTCCACCTCGACCTGCTGCCCGCCGCTTTGACCGCGCAGGAAGTTTTCCCATCTGCGCTCCAACCCGTACTGGCCCATCTCGTCTCCCGACGCGTAGCCTTGCTTTTTTAGTTCCTTTAAATCTTCCGGTCCGATCTCACCCAAATAACCGAGGATATGTGCGCCCTTGGGTCCTTCGGCGTAGTTGCGACGCGGCCGCGTGCGCAGCGTGATGCCGGGCAAGTCGAGTTGATGGGTTTCGACCGCAACGACGGTAGGCCAATCGACGTCCTTTCCCAAAGTGAGCTCCTCGAAGGCGAGCCGTTCCTTGTTCGCCTCGAAGATGGCGAGCAACTCTTTTTCGTCGCGCCCTAGGTATCGCGCCAGCTGACTTAGCGTGCCGGTGGCGTCCTCCGCGTCCTCGGGGGTGAAAATGAGATCGAAGGAAGGCCGGCTGTCGACCAGCAGTTGCCCCTGGCGATCGAAGATCATGCCGCGGGTGCCGGCGATCCTTTTGAGTCGGATGCGATTGTTTTCCGACAGAAAGGTGAAGCGCTCGCCTTGGAAGATTTGCAAAAATGCCAGCCGGGTGATCAGCGCCAGGAAGGCGAGGACCACAAGCACATAAAGCCACCGAACGCGCTCACGCACTTTGGGCGCGCCGTCTTGCCTATTGATTCCGGTCGAAACAGCCATTCCAGTTTCCCTAAGCGGCGACGCGGGATCGTTCCACATAGCTCTGGCCGCGCCGCAATAGGGCAAAGACGATGGGAGCCAGCGCTGCCGCGATCACTGCTTCGATAATTATATAGGGGAAAGCACCAATCCAAAAGCGCTCGGCGTTCAAAAATACCGCCGAGAGCAGAGCCAGCGCGGCGCCCTTAACCAACGATGCCAGTAGCACGACGATGGCGCTGGACATCGGATCATGCAGCCAGATCGAGCGGGAGCTGAGGTGCACGGCGAGGAAAACCATGGACATTGCGAACGCATTGAGTCCCAGAATCGGGCTGGAAACGACATCCACCGAGTAGCCCAACACGAAGGAAGCCAAAACCGCGCCCACCGTCGGATGATACAAAGCCCAGTAGACGCAGAGCACGAGAACAAAATCCGGCACGATCGGACCGAGCGGCAACAGGTGGAGCAAGGTCGTCTGAAGATGGACCAGGATCAGTCCGACGGCGAAAAACAACAATGATAACTTCATTCAACTATCGGATCTTGTTGGCCGGTGAGCCCTCGTTTTTCGTCTGGTTGGTTTCGACCTTGACGACCAAAACCTCCTCGGTCTGGGATAGAGACACCGCCGGTGTCAGCTCGATATATTGGAAAAGTCCGAGGTTTTGTTTTTGTACCTTGGTCACCGTGCCGACCATCAGTCCTTTGGGGAAAACACCGTCCAGGCCGGTCGTGATGAGCCGGTCTCCGACCTGAATATCTTCGCTGCGCTTGACGTATTTCATGATGGTTTTCTGTTCCAGCGAGCCTGAAACGATGCCGCGCGCTCGGGTGCGCTGAACCAGCACATCCACGCCGCTGTTGGGGTCGGTAATCAACAGGACCTTGGCGCTGCGCGCCGCCGTACTGATCACCTGGCCGACGACACCGAGAGGCGTGACCGCCGCCATGCCTTTGCGTACGCCGTCGGAGCTGCCTTTATTCAGCAGGCAACTTTGAAACCAGGTGCTGGCGCTGTTGGCGATGATCGTCGCGGTCACGGAACCGGGCGGCAATTGCGCTCGAAAGTCCAAGAGTTGCTGCAGGCGGTGATTGGTGGCCTCGGCTTCCAGGAGTTTGTTTCTTTCGGTCTCCAACTTTTGAACCCGGGTTCGCAGCCGTTCATTTTCCGCTTTGAATCCGGACAGCGTGCCGAACTCTTTCTGTATGTCGCTAAACCAACCGGTGACGGCATGGGTGCCCAACTGCATCGGGCGCAGCAGCCAAAGCAAGATCGGTCCGATGGGGTCGTTCTTAAGTTGCCCGCGCGCGTGGGCATTTAGGATGTAAAGTGAAAGCAGCAGACAGGCGCATGAGCTGAGTACAATTTGGTTCTTGCGAAGAAAAGCGAGCATGAAAGCGTCGGTCGCCTGCGGCGGGCAGGGAGCTATGATCGCTTCGGCTTAGTGAACCGCTACTTCTCTGAGTAGCGAGATTTCATCCAATGCCTTCCCGGCGCCCATCACGACCGCGGTTAACGGATCGTCCGCCATCATCACGGGTAATCCTGTTTCCTCCCGTATCAAAATATCCAGATTACGCAGCAGCGCTCCGCCGCCGGCGAGAACGATGCCGCGGTCGACGATATCCGAGGCGAGCTCCGGCGGCGTGCGCTCCAGGGATAGCCGAACCGCCTCGACGATTTGATTGATCGGTTCCAAAAGCGAATCGCGGATTTCCTCATCGGTGATGACAACGGTTTTCGGCACTCCGGCGACCAGATCCCGCCCTTTGATCTCCATGGTCTGGACTTCGTCGGTCGGATAGGCGGAGCCGATGGTGATCTTGATCAATTCCGCGGTGCGCTCGCCGACGAGCAAGTTGTATTTCCGCTTGATGAACTGGGCGATGGCCTCGTCCATTTTGTCGCCGCCGACGCGGACCGAGCGCGAAAAGACAATTCCCGAAAGCGAAATGACCGCAACCTCCGTGGTGCCCCCGCCGATGTCGACGATCATATTGCCGGTCGGTTCGGTGATCGGCAGGCCGGCGCCGATGGCCGCGGCCATCGGCTCTTCGATCAGATAGACTTCTCTTGCGCCGGCGGATTCGGCGGATTCCTTCACCGCGCGCTTCTCGACTTCGGTGATGCCGAAAGGCACGCCGACGATGATGCGCGGCCGCACCAGCGTGCGCCGGTTGTGCACCTTTTGGATGAAGTAGCGCAGCATCGCCTCGGTGATTTCGAAGTCGGCGATGACACCATCTTTGAGAGGGCGGATGGCGACAATGCTCCCCGGCGTGCGGCCGAGCATCCTTTTTGCTTCAGCGCCAACGGCAAGCACTTTCTTGCCGCCGCGCCCGTCACGCTGTTGCACCGCGACCACAGAGGGTTCGTTGCAGACGATCCCTTGGTTTTTCACATAGATCAAGGTATTGGCGGTCCCGAGATCGATGGCCAAATCGTTGGAGAAAACGCCGAATAGGGCGTCGAACATCAAAAAACTCCTTGTTTGCGGCACGCCACGAAAGCTCCGACAGACAAAAATAACAGTTTTGTCCCGGGCACGCAAGATAACGAAAAAATTACGAAAAAAATGTTTTGGCGTGAGCCGGTGGGTTGCATTGGCGCGCGCCATTTTTTATCATAACACGGTACTTTTCAAAATAGGCTGGCGCGAAAGGTCTCATCCGCAATGCTGGATTTCTTACGAAAACGAAAAAGGTCCTGGATCATCACTTTTCTTTTGGGGGTCATCATCGTCGTGTTCATCGCCTTCTACGGTGGCAGCAAATATCAGGACCAAGGCGCGCCGAACGTCGCCGAGGTCAATGGCGATGCGATCAGCCAGCGCGAATTTTCGGCTCAATATCAGAAAACTTTGGAACGTTACCGGGAATTGCTAAAAGGATCGTTGACTCCCGAAATGCTCAAGAGCTTGAATCTCAAGAATACCTTACTCGAAGAGCTGATTCAGAAGCGGCTCCTGCGCCAGGAAGCGCAGGCGCTCGGACTGACGGCCGGTGACGACGAGCTGATGGCAGCGATCGGCCAGGTTCGCGAATTTCAGGTGGCCGGCCGTTTCAACAAAGAGCGCTATCTGCAATTGCTGCGGGCGAACCGGCTGAATCCCGGAGAATTCGAGGAGGAGCAACGCGAGCAGCTGACGATCCAACATCTCTATGGCGTGATTCTCGATTCAACCCGGATCACCGACGCCGAGGTGCGCGAGCGCTATCGTTTGGAGCGCGAGAAAATCAATTTGCAATATGTTCGCTTGCCGGTCAGCGATGCGATCGCCGAAGTGAAACTGTCCGAGGACGACATTAAAAAATTCTACGACGGCAACAAGGAAATGCTCAAGGAGCCGCTCAAGCTCCAGGTCGAATATCTCTCGTATCCTTTTGATCGATTCGCTGCCGGCGCGCAAGTCAGCGAGAAAGAGATTGAAGATTACTACCAGGCCAACCGCGACTCCAAGTTTCGTAAACCCAAAGAGCTAAAATTGCGCTATGTCTCGATCGGCGTCCCGCCCGGCGCCGATGCCAAGCAACAAGAGGACGCCCGGGCCCGTGCCAATCGGGTGGTTGCGGAAGCGCGCGGCGGGAAGGACTTCGCCCAGTTGGCCAAGCAATTTTCTGACGATGCATCTGCCGCTAAAGGGGGGGATCTGGGTTGGGCGGCGCAGGGCCAGTTGCCGCCGCAGCTTGCCAAGGTATTCAATATGGCCAAAGGCGAAGTTAGCGACGTGATCGAAACCCCGGGGAGGCTTCAGGTCGTCAAGGTTGAAGACAGCCGGGAAGAAAAAACCGCGACGCTCAAAGATCTCACGCCGGAAATCACCCGTAGCCTTAAAGCGGATAAAGGGAAGCGCGAAGCCGCCAAGATCGCCGATCGCGACCGCGAAAAAATGCTTTCCGGAAACGACTTGGCTAAAATAGCCCAAGAGGGCGGCGTCGCGGTCAGTGTCACAGCTTGGTTTTCAAGCGGTGAAGTGCTCCCAGAGATCGGCCAGAACCAAGAATTTTACAAGAACGCCTTCGCCCTGGGTCCCAAGGACGTTAGTCCCGTCGTTGAGGGAAATAACGCGTACTACCTATTGAAAATCAAACAGCGCAAAGAGCCCGCCGTTCCCCCGCTTGAGACTGTCCGGCCGAACATCGAGAAGGGCTTGAAGGAATCTAAGGCCTACGAAATCGTTGTCCAAAAGGGGAACGGCTTGTTGGATCAACTGAAAAAGGAAAAGGACATCGCGAAACTGGCAGCGCAGAACGGCCTCAAAGTCGAAGAGACCGGCTGGTTTCTGCGCAACGCGCCGCAACTGCCGAAGATCGGCGAGCTGCCGGAGCTGAGGCCGGGCGTTATCCTGTCGGCGGAAAAACCGATCGCCGACAAGGTTTTCACTCAGAAAGATGTCGTTTATATCCTGGCTTTTAAAGGCAGTCAGGGAGCGGACATGGAGCGCTTCGAGAGCGAGAAAGAGGAGTTAACAAAACAAGCCCTGGCCGAGACACGCCAGCAAGTCCTGCAGAAATTCATCGAAGGGCTGAAGAATAAAGCCAAGATTCAAATCCACACCGGGGCATTGGAGCAGGACTGAGCGTCGATTCTTGGGGATAAAATACCGTGCAGATTGTTTTGGTGCGCCACGGGGCAACCGATTGGAACCTCCAAGGCCGCTGTCAAGGCGTCACCGATCGGGAGCTTAGCGAGGTCGGGGTCCGGCAAGCCGAACAGATCGCGGCGCTGCTGAGCAGCGAGAGCATCCAGGCGATTTACTCCAGCGATCTTCGACGGGCGCGCCAAACCGCCGACCTGATCAGCCAACCGCACAACTTGCCCGTGCTGATCGAAGAAAACATTCGCGAACTGAATCACGGCGCCTTGGAAGGACTGACGTTCAATGAAATTAAACAGAGCTACTCGGAGTTCCTAGCGCGTTGGCGAACCGAGCCTGCGGAGATTCAAGTCCCGGGAGGAGAGAAATTGACCGACGTAGCCGAGCGCGCTTGGGAGGGAGTTGCTCGGATCGCCGAGCGACATGTCGCCGCGGAGTCCATCGTGGTCGTGAGCCATAACTTCCCGATCCTCGGCATTGTCTGTCGGGTCACCGGAACCCATTTGAACAACTATCGATCTTTTCATCTCGACCCCTGCGGCATCACCCGGCTCCAGCGCAACGGCGCAAATGCTTGGAGCGTCACCCATGTCAACAGCCGAGAATATCCACCGCCGGCGGACTCGCCCCTGTGAGGGCTCAGGAGTCCCGGGTCTGGAGTCTCGCGTCTCGGGTTGGCACTTGGAACTTCAAATCAACGACTCGAAGCAGAAACTTGCCTTCAGGCGGAAAGTTCCGGCCGCAAACTGATTCCGGTTGCGGGTTGTCCGGTTCAGGGTTTTTTCGCGAGCAACCCCACAGCGAAGAAAAGCGCCGCCAACAATAAATAAGCGATAAAGAATTCCGGCGCCGCCATCAGGCCGAAACGGCTCGTGATGCCGCCGGGCGTGAGATCGTAGGCGTGAATGATGCCGCTCGCCGAGAGCAGCGCTGCAGCAACCGCCCAAGCTGCGGCCTTGGAGAACTGCCGCTCGATTAGCGCGACGCCGATGGCGGCGAGAATCATCGAGGTAAAAATAAAGCCGCGCTCCAGCGAGATCATGCCGTGAAGCGCCAGACTCTGGGCAAAAGGCGCCGGGCCGACGCCTGCCAATGATTTTCCCGCGGCTCTCACTCCAGTTTCAACCATCAGGAGTCCCCATGCTGCCAACGCGGGAACGATGCCTAACGCCACCGCCGGCGCATGCTCCTTGGGCGTCTCCTGAAACGCCTGCGCGACGATGATGATGCCGATATACAGGAGAATGCCGATTCCCGCCTCTAAAGGAATCAACCCGAGCACTGCTTGGATCGTCCCTGTGAGGCAAAGAAAACTGATGAATATTCCGTTCAGCGCGGAGTAGCCCGAGCGCGCGCCGAGGCGCTTCCAACCTGGGTGGCCGATGTAAAATGGTCGTGGGAAAGACGCTGCCGAAAAGCGCCGCGACCACCGAGCCGATCCCGTTGGCCATGAGCGAAGGAAAGGTCCGGTATCGGTCGCCTGCGGCTTCCGCGCTCTCAATGTTTTGCAGCGATCCAACGACGTTGAAAATTCCCATCGGAAAAATCACCGAGAAATAATTCAAGAATGCGGGATGGGTCAACGCTTCCCAGAGCGAAACTCCGGCGAAAACCGGCGGCGCCAGTACGACGCTCATATTTAATGCCTTCCCGTTCATCGTTCCTAGAATCCAGCCCAAGCCGGTTCCAATCGCGATCGCGACCATGCCGCCGGGCAGTCCCAACGGGAGTCTTTGATGGGAGAAGCAGGCGACGAAGATCAAAGCCATCGGTGCCAGCGCCACCAGCGGTTGGGCGAAAATCTTGAAAGTGAAGTCCATGGAAATAAAAGTAATGGCAATCCCTGCCAACGCGGAAAGCAACGCGGCGCGCGGCGTCACCCGGCGCACAGTCTCTGCGATGAAAGCGCCGATGATCTCGATGACGCCACTTAAAAAACAGGCGACCAGCCCGACCTTCCAGGCCCACACGGGGTCTTTGGTCTCCTGGACGATCGGCAGCATGATGAAAAAAACGAAGGCAAACAGGCTTACCGTGTTGATGCCGTAGGGCAGCGCGGTGACGTCTTCCCGGCCGGTCTCGCGCGCGAGCCGGCGCGCCTGCCAGGCGTAGAAGAAATTGCCCACGAGGATGGAAACCGCCGCTCCGGGCAGAATCTTGCCGAAGATGTAGCTGTCCGGCAAATGAATCAGCTCGCGGCACAGACTGACGATCAGAATGAGCTGGATCAAGTTATCGATCATCAGGCCGAAAAAGCCGTCGAGGTCTTTGCGGACGAACCAGGGGGGATTAACTTGAGGTTGGGACATGGGAGCCAATTCTCCTAAGCGTTCTTGGCCAAATGTAGCGGTCGCTGCTCGGCGCTGTCAAACTGTGATCCGGGGCGCTTACTTGAAACCATCGGACAGGGAGGATAAAAATGAACGGTCGGTGTTCGATGACTACGCTACTTTACAAAGATCTCGGGAGAATGGACTATCTTGCCGCACTGGCGCTGCAAGAGAGGCTCGTCGAACTCAAGCAGCGCGAGCCATCACCCGACATCCTACTCTTCGTGGAACATCCCCATGTTTGCACCCTCGGACGCGGTGGTAATGAGTCCAATGTTCTCGCTCCAGAGGAAGTTCCGGTTTACCGGACGAGCCGGGGCGGTGACGTGACTTATCACGGTCCGGGTCAGTTGGTTATCTATCCGATCATTGATTTACGCTCTAAGCTGCGCAAGGACGTGCATCGGTATCTGCGGAATCTGGAAATGAGCGCGATTCGCACGCTTGGAGATTTCGCTCTCGAAGCTGCCCGCCGGCCGCCGTTTACCGGGATTTGGATCGGTGATCGGAAGATCACCGCCATCGGCGTCGCGGTGCGCCGGTGCATCACTTATCACGGCCTGGCGCTCAACGTGAACACCGATCTCAGCTACTTCGATCGAATCGTCCCGTGCGGGCTAGCGTGGGCCGAGGTAACGTCGATGGCGCGGGAATTGGGCAAAGAGCAAAGCGCAGAGCGTGTTAAGGGGAGATTTCTCCATCACTTCGCTGAACTGTTCGGTTATTCAGACCTCAAGGAAGGCGGCATCGCCGAGAATGGAGGATCGAGGATGGAAGATCGCGATCCTCAATCTTCGATCATCGATCCTCGGCCTGCTTGAATAGCCATGCCCCGCCGACACCCCGACTGGATCAAAGTCAAAGCTCCCGGAGATGCAAACTATCTTCGTCTCAAGCGTATCCTGCGGGAAAAAAACCTGCACACGGTTTGCGAAGAGGCACGCTGTCCGAATATCGGCGAGTGCTGGGGCAACAAGACGGCGACGTTTTTGATCCTCGGCGATACCTGCACGCGCGGCTGCCGCTTTTGCACCATCGACAAGGGAAAGCCGCTGGCCCTCGACCCGGAAGAGCCGCGCAACGTAGCCGTGGTCGTAAAGGATCTCGGCCTGGATCATATCGTCGTCACTTCGGTCAACCGCGACGATCTCCCCGACGGCGGGGCGGGCCATTTCGCCAAGACGGTCTTCTGGATCAAGAACCTGAATCCCGGCATTCGCGTCGAATTACTAATCCCGGATTTCGCAGGCAACCTGACTGCGCTGAAAACCATCGTCAATTCGGGAATCGAAATCCTCAACCACAACATCGAAACCGTGCCGCGCCTCTACGGCAAAGTCAGGCCGGGTCACACTTACGAAGGCTCGCTGGGTATTCTAAGAGAAGCGAAGAAAATGCGCGGCGACATGCTCACCAAGTCGGGATTCATGGTCGGGGTCGGCGAGACCGGCGATGAAGTGATGACGACCCTGCGTGATTTGCGCGAGCATGAAGTCGACATCGTCACCATCGGACAGTATCTCCAACCGTCGAATCGTCAGTTGCGGGTCGAGCGTTACCTGGGCCCCGAAGAATTCAAGGCATTCAAGACCGCGGGTGAGAAGCTCGGCTTCCGCCATGTCGAGTCCGGGCCGCTGGTGCGTAGCTCCTACCACGCCTGGAGCCATGTCAGTTAGGCTCGAGGATAGAGGATCGATGATGGAGGAGAGAATTCTTCGATCCTCGATCTTCCATCCTCTATCTTCGGAACGGAACCCCCCGCTTGACATGGTAGGTGAATATTAGTTAGCGTGCGCCATCCTATGCCTGGCCGTCCTTTTCTGCAGATTCCGGGTCCGACGCTGGTTCCCGACAGGGTTGTGCGGGCGATGTCGCAACCCCTCATCGATCATCGCGGGCCGCAGTTCGCCGACCTGCTCAAAGGAGTCTTGGAAGGTCTTAAAAAAGTCTTTCAAACCTCGAGTGGTGACATCGTCCTGAACCCAGGCTCCGGCACGGGCGCCTGGGAATCCTGCGTGGTCAATACACTTTCGCCGGGCGACCGGGTGCTGGGCTGTGTCAATGGCAATTTCAGCGCGCGCTTTTGCGACACCGCCAGCGCCCATGGGATCGAAGTCGAGCGGCTCGAAGTTCCCTATGGAGCCGCTGTTTCAGCCGAACAGCTCGAAGAACGGCTGCGCGCAGACAAAGATCGCCGGCTCCGGGCCGTGTTGGTGCTCCACTGCGAGACTTCCACCGGGGTCGTCACCGATATCGGCGCGATTCGCCGCGCGATGGATCGCGCGGATCATCCCGCGCTCCTCTTCGTCGACGTCGTCAGCTCCCTGGCATGTACTGATTTTCGTTTCGACGAGTGGCGGGTCGATGTCGCGCTCACGGGTCCTCAGAAAGGACTCATGCTGCCTCCGGGAATGGCGATCCTGGCGGTCAGCCCAAAGGCGCGCGAAGCAAACCGGTCAGCGAGATGCGGGCGCTATTTTTGGGACTGGGCGCCGATCTTCGAACGCAACGCCCGCGGCGAATTTCCCTATACCCCGGCCACCGCGCTGATATTCGGACTCAAGGAGAGCCTGGCGATGCTGGAAGAAGAGGGGTTGCCCAATGTTTTTGCGCGTCACGCCCGCCTGGCGGAGAGCTGCCGCCGCGCGGTTACGGCGATGGGGCTAAAGGTGCTGGCGAGAAACATCAAAGAATCGTCGAACACCTTGACCGCGGTCTGCATGCCTGAGGGTGTTGACTCCGACGCCTATCTCGCCCACGCCCAGAAAACTCTGGAGCTTCCCCTGGGTCCCGGACTCGGCGCGGTGAAGGGGAAAATTTTCCGCATCGGCCACCTGGGGAGCTTGAACGAGCTCGAGCTGCTCGGCGCGCTCGCCGGCGTTGAAATGACGTTGACGAGTTTCGGCGTCGCGGTGCCCCTGGGCGCCGGCTTGGCGGCCGCCGAGACTTATCTATTGCAGACGGCGCCGGGCGGGTTGGGGCAAGGCAGGTGAAAATCGACCCAGGCAAGTGCGTCGCCTGCGGCAATTGTTTGCCGGTCTGCCCGATGGGCGCGATCTACATCGATCCGGCGAGCAACCGCGCGCGCATCAACGCCGAGGAATGCGTGGAGTGTTTTACCTGCTACCGCGGCATGTCGAAGGAGCACTTGAATCCCACATTCGTGCGGGCGATCCGCAAGGCGGCCAATTTTTTTCGCTTCCGCTTCGATCCCGAGCCCGACATCTGTCCCACGGATGCGATCGTTCCGGAAGAATTGAGTTGGCCTCGGCTTGTCCGACGCGCCTTCTCCGACCCGCAGGTGCCGCATGAGTCCACAGGTATCCACGGGCGCGGCACCGCCGAGGTGAAGACCAACGACGTCACCGACCGGGTGAAAGAAGGCGAGGCGGGCTTCGTTGTAGAATTCGGTAGGCCGGGAATCGGCGCGCGCTTTCGCGACATCGAGCGCGTCACCCAAGCCTTGGCTGCATTGGGCGTCGAGTTCGAAAGCAACAATCCGGTCACCTCGCTCATGAGCGATTCTACCCGCGGTCTTATTCGACCGGATATCCTTAACGAGAAAATTCTTTCAGCGATCGTCGAGATCAAGACCAAACTCGAAATGGTGCCGGTGGTTTTGAAAAGAATCAAGGAGCTTTCCCGCGAAGTGGGAACGGTGATCAGCATCGGTGTTTCGACCCGCTGCAATGGTGTCGGCGAGGAGCCGCTCGGGGAGATCTTGGAGCGAGAGGGTTATCCCGCGTATCGCGGAAAAACCAACCTGGGATTGGGAGCGCGTACGGTCGCGCAAGCCTAGCGAAAATGACCAACACGCTGCACCGCTATAGCGAGCATTACGCCCACGAACGGCTGCCCAATCCCGAGCCGGTCAACGATGACTTTATCGTTTTCGCCATGGCGAGCCGCGGCGTCAATGATGACGACCTGATCACGAAGTATCGCGCGTTCTTGCGTCTGGCGCTGAAGCACAATCCGGTGAACATCGGCGACGCCACCAAGGGCGGTACGCTGCGCCCGCGGCAGGATTTGAACCCAACAGCCCACTGGAAGCGCGAGCAGCTTGCCAATCCCGAGGAAGTGATCGCCGGTATCGAGGGCCACACGACGGTGGCGGCGGTCTTCGAGAGTTACGAAGATATGAAAGCGTTCGTCGATGACGTCCGGGCCGCGAATCTCGGAGTATCGGTGAACATCAGCGCGCCGATGGCAGAGGCGGCGCGTTGCTGCCGGGAGACAGGCGTCACCCGCCACAGCGTCGAGTATTCCCTGGGCTTTTGCGGGCGCGTGGACAAATTACCCGACGCCACCGTGCTCGAGCTTTCGACCATGTGCGGCCACGGCATGCTTTCGGCAAATTTTGTCAAGAAGATGATCGAGTGGGTCAAGGAGAATCGCCGCAGCCCGGCGGAAGTCACGCGCACGATGGCGCGCTTTTGCATCTGCGGCGTGTTCAACATCAGCCGGGCCGAGCGCATTCTCGACGAAGCGCAGACGAAAAATCGATGACGCGAACCGCCAGTTCAAGTCGTTCAAGCCGTTCAAGAAGTTCAAATTGTTGCGGCCGACGGCTTGAACGTTTTAAACGATCTGAACTTTTTGAACCATTTAGAAAGGAGCAAACAATGAAACGTTTTATCATGGCTATTTTCCTTCTCGCTCTGCTGGCGCACTCGTCGCAATCCTTGAGGGCGCAGACGATCACGCTGCGCCTCGGCCACGTCGGTTTCCCGGGCTCGCTGTTCGCGATTACCACGGACGAGTATGCCAAGAGAGCCAACGCCGCGCTCGCGGGCAAAGTGGATATCAAGGTATTTCATTCGAGCCAGCTCGGCAGCGACGAGCAGATGATGCGCGGCATCAAGGTCGGCGCGCCGGAGATGTTTTTGCCTTCTACCGTCATGAGTACAGCCGAGCAGAAGTTCGGCGTCTTCGAAATGCCTTACATCATCGTCAGCCGGGCCCATATGAAAAAGGTCGTCGAGAGCAAACAGGTGCAGGGCGCGCTTTTCGACGGCCTGCCGGCCAAAGGCATGCGCATTCTCGGCGTGTGGGAGAACGGCTTTCGCCACATCACCAACAACGTGAGACCGATCGTGAAACCCGCCGATCTCAAGGGGATCAAATTGAGGGTGCCCGGCGGCGTCTGGCGCGTCAAAATGTTCAAGGACTACGGCGCCAATCCGTCACCGATGCCCCTGGCGGAAGTTTATTCCGCGCTCCAGTCCGGCGTCATGGACGCGCAGGAAAATCCGTTTCCGCAAATCGCCTCGGCAAAATTCCAGGAGGTGCAGAAATTCCTCTCGCTCAGCGGCCATGTCTATACCCCCGCTTACTTAGTCGTGGGCGAAGAGGCCTGGGCCAAGCTGCCGAAGGACGTTCAAGGCACGCTCTCGAAGATCGCCTGGGACATGGGTGATTTCGCCCGCAGCGAGGGCGAGCGGCTCGATAAAGAACTCATGAGCAAGCTCGTCCCGCCGATGAAGGTTAACGAGGTCGATAAAGAGGCGTTCATCAAGGGTTCGGCGACGGTCTACCAGGAGTTCGGCAAGGAAATTCCGGGCGGGAGCGATCTCATCAAGCTCGTCCAGTCACTGCGATGACGCTCCGCGAATCTCACATTTTAAATTTCAGATTTCATAATATCTGAGATTTTCCATCTGCGATTTGAGATTCTGAGCGTAGCGAAGACATGGAACGATTCTTCAGGCGATTCATCGATTTCGTCGAGTGGTGGGCGACGTTGCTTCTGTTTCTCATGGTTGTCCTGGTGTGCCTGGGGGTTTTTTTTCGCTACGTTCTCGACGCCTCGCTCGCCTGGTACGATGAGTTCGCTTCTTACCTGTTGGTCTGGTTGACCTTCTACGGCGCCGTCTCCGCTTCCTACCATCGCCGCCATATCGGCTTCGAGACTTTTATCGCGCGACTGATGCCGGCGACGAGAAAAAGATTAGAGATCGTCGCCGAGTTCTTGGTTCTGGGGTTTCAAACCGTGCTGCTTTATTACGGATGGCTGCTCACGCACAAGATGGGCGATGAGACGGCAATCTCGCTTGTGTGGGTAAGGATGAGTTGGGTCTACAGCGTGCTTCCCATTACCGGCGGCCTCATGCTGCTTATCAGCGTCCAGCGCCTGCTGCATCTCGCCGGCGGGAATGACCAACGGAAAGGAGCTGAAGCGCCGTGGAGTGGCTCATCCTCGGAATGATCATTTTCCTGACGCTCATCAACGTCCCGATCGGCTTTGGCCTCTCGATCGCGACGATTTTGTTTTTGCTCTGGAAGGGAACGGTGTCTCTGAGCGTCGTTCCGTTGAATCTTTTTTCCGGCGCCTCGAGCTTTCCGCTGCTCGCCATCCCGCTGTTTATTCTTGCCGGCGGGCTGATGGAGACTTCTGGAATTTCGCTGCGGCTAGTGAACATGGCCAACAGCATGGTCGGATTCATTCGCGGGGGGCTGGCGATGGTGACGGTGGTAGCCACGATGATTCAAAGCGAGATCTCCGGATCATCCGTCGCCGACGCGGCCGCCATCGGCAACGTCGTAATCCCGGCCATGGAGAAGCGAGGCTATCCAAGGGCCCTTAGCGCCGCCATCGTCTCCAACGCCGCATCGGCCGCGATTCTGATTCCGCCGTCCATTCCCATGATCATCTATGCCTGGATGGCCGAGGTGTCCGTGGCCAAGCTCTTCTTTGCCGGTTTTCTCCCAGGTTTTGTTGCCTGCGGCGCGATGATGGTGCTGAGTTACTACTACGCGCGCAAGTACAACCTGCCGGTTGAGCAGAAGTTTTCCATCCGCCTGGTCGGTAAATCGACCGCCGAGGCGTTCTGGGCACTGTTCATCCCGGTTGTCATTTGGGGAGGCATTTTCTTGGGCATCGCCACCGCGACCGAGGTCGCGGCCCTCGCAGTGTTGGCGGCGTTTATTATCGGCGTTTTCATTTATCGGGAACTGCCAACTTCCGAAACCATCCGGGTGCTCAAGGACTCCGCCGGGCAGACCGCGGTGGTCATGCTCATCGTGGCCTCGTCGGCGGTGCTCGGCTGGTATCTCACCAGCGAGCAGATTCCCCAGAAGTTCGCGCGCATGATCCTCGAGACCACGTCGAACAAATATTTAATCCTGCTCTTCCTGAATGTTTTCTTTTTCATCGCCGGCATGTTTCTCCACTCGGCGGCGGCGATCATCCTCATTGTCCCCATCGTGATGCCGCTGATCCGCCAGATCGGCATAGACCCGATCCATTTCGGCATCATCGTGACTATCAATCTCGGCGTCGGCCAACAGACCCCGCCCGTTGCCACGGTGCTCTTTACCACCGCAGCCATCGCGCGCATCCCATTCTGGGAGGTCTTCAAAGCGAGTTGGCCGTTCACGGTGGTGCTGGCGTTGGTCACTCTCCTGGTGACTTACGTGCCGTGGTTTAGCCTCGCTTTGGTCAATCTCGTAAACTGGTGATGGAAGTCGAGGAAAACCCGATGGGCCGAGGATCGACGATCGACGATGGAGGATGGCGTTTTTCGATCCTCGATCTTCCATCCTCGATTTTTTGCGTTTCAGCTTTCCGCCATCTTCGCCGCCAACCAGCGGGCGGTGCGCAGGAGGCGCGCGTCGACGTGGCGCGGGCCGACTAGCTGAACGCCGATGGGCAGACCGTTAGTGCTTTGCAGGAACGGTAAACTGATACAGGGCATGCCGCAGAGCGTCCACAGCGTGCAGAAGGAAGGGTCTCCGGTCGATGCAAGACCTTTGGGCGCGGCGCCCGGAGCGGCCGGAGTGAGAATTGCGTCATAGCGCTGCTCGAAAAGCTCCAGCAGGCTCTCGTGGATCGGCGTAATATGACGAAGCGCGCGCTGGTAGTCCACCGCGCGCACTTCGCGGCCGCGTTCGATCTGCTCGCGCAATTTCTCGGACAATCGGTCGCGGCCTTTTTCCCACTCCCGCTCTAGGTTCGCTGCCATCTCCGCCGCCATTATCGTCTGGTGCCACTGCCATGCTTCGGCCTGCCCTGAGCTAAGTCGAAGGGTTGCGGAGGGGAACAGCTCCACCTCTTCGACCTGGCTTCCCATTTGCTCGACGATCTCCGCAAATCCCTCTTTCGTATCGTCATCGGCCCGCTCCCACATCGGCGTCTTTATGAATGCGAACATGGGCGGCACGGGTGGTTCTTGCGCCGCGACGTCGATAAACGGGATGCGCGCTCGCGGATGTGTATCGGGATCGTATTCGTCGTAGCCGACGAGCTGCTCGGCAAGCAGCGCGATATCATCGATGGTGCGCGCGAACAGCCCGACATGGTCGAGGGTGCGCGACAGCGCGAAGGCGCCGTGGCGCGAAATCAGGCCGTGGGTCGGTTTGTAGCCGATCACGCCGCAGTAAGCCGCTGGACGGATCGTCGAGCCGTTGGTCTGGCTGCCGAGGGCCAGCGGTACCATCTCGGCCGCCACGGCCGCGGCCGAGCCGCTGGAGGAGCCGCCAGGAGTGTGCTCGGGATTATGCGGGTTGCGCGTCTTCCCCGGCGCGAAGTAAGCAAACTCCGTGGTCACGGTCTTGCCCATGATCACCGCGCCCGCCGCGCGCAGCCTTGAAACCACCGCCGCGTCGCGCGACGGTGTGCGCCCGGCGTGGAGCACGGAACCGTCTTCGGTGGGCATGTCGGCGGTGTCGAAAATATCCTTGATGCCGACGGGCACGCCGTGGAGCGGCCCGGTCGGTTTGCCAGTAAGGCGATACTCGTCAGACGCGCGCGCCTGCACGAGCGCATGATCGGGATCGAGGTGAGCCCACGCCTGCACCTGTCCGTCGATTTCACGTATCCGCGCCAAGCACGCTTCAACGAGTTGCTGGGAGCTGATCACGCTTTCGCGGATCAACTGCGCCGCGTCAGATGCTGAGAGTGAATGAAGATTGGTGAGATCCATTACGTGCTCGCCGTCGCGGCGCTCCGGATTGCTCCAAACATTGCGAGATCCGGCTCCAGGCGCTACCGAGAGTAAAACACCGACGGAAGCCAGAGGCCGATACCAGGGAACAGGTACAGCAGCACCATCGCGATAACCTGGATGCCCATGAACGGCATCATGCCGGCGAAAATCTGGTTCAGCGTCACATGGGGAGGCGCTACCCCCTTGAGGTAGAACGCTGCCATCGCCACGGGAGGCGACAGGAACGCGGTCTGGAGGTTCAGCGCCACCAGCAGCCCGAAGAACAGGGGGTCGATCTCAAAGTGCGGCAGCAGCGGGATGAAGATCGGCATAAAGATCACGATGATCTCGGTCCACTCAAGCGGCCAGCCCAAGATGAAGATGATGAACTGGGCGAGGATCATGAACTGGATCGGCGTCAAGTCCATCGACAGCACCCACTTCTCCACCACGTCCTGCCCCCCGAGCAGCGCGAACGCGGCGGAGAAGATCGCCGAACCGACGAACAGCCAGCAGACCATTGCGCTCGTCTTAGCGGTGAGAAACGAGGACTCCTTGACGATCGCCCCGAACTCTTTCACGGTGCGAATGAATGCCGAGCCCCGGCTCCCACCTCCCGATCCCGCGGCGGACCAGTGCGCGACGAAGCGGTAGACCGCAGCCAGCACGCACCCGCCGAATGCGCCCACCGCGGCCGCTTCGGTGGGAGTAGCGAAGCCCAAGACGATGGAGCCGAGCACGCCTAGGATCAGGATCGCGAGGGGAAAGAACGAGGTTAGCAGCATCTTGAACACTTCGAGCCGTTCCCAGCTCCACAGGCCGTATATGAACAATATCGCGCCCGCGCCACAGGCGAGCACGGCCCACAACCAGCCCGGCACGGGGGATGGCTCGGCCGGATCGCCCGCAGCCGGTTTCCCATTCGTGGCTTCCGAGCTTGCCTCCTGGGCGCCGGGCGGCGGAGCCAGCTCCTGCGCGCCTTCGGCCTGGGGCTCCTTGATACCCGGTCCCTCCGGTTCCGCTGGCGCTGCGCCGATCAGCCCCGTCTCTTTTACCTCTAACGGCACTCCGATGAGCCCGGACGGGATGACCTCGACCTCGACCGCCGGCGCGGTGGCCGCCCGGTAGGTCACACCCAGCACGGCGGCGATTGCCAGTGCCGGCATCAAGGTGACAAGTAGCTGCACTAGCGCTACGCGTTTTGACACGCCGGCGCTGCTCACAACGAGCGCCCGCAGGAGCCCAGCGAACGCATTGCGCCCGCGGCCAGCCAGCGTCCGCGAGAGGGGCGGAAGCTCAACCCTCCGTTCGCTCTCGGGCAGGGGGGGCATCAGCCCTGGCCTGAGCTTTGCCAGAATGATGATGTAGCCCACATAGAGCGCCGCAAGCATCATGCCGGGGAAAAACGCTCCGGCGTAGAGCTGCACCACCGAAACCCCGGCCGTCGCTCCATAGACAATCAGCAGTACCGAAGGCGGGATGAGAATGCCGAGCGTGCCTCCGGCGGTGATACAGCCGGCCGACACCGAGACGTTGTAGCCCGCCCGCAGCATGGGCGGAAGGGCGAGCAGGCCCATCAGCGTCACCACCGCGCCGATGATGCCGCTCGCTGTGGCAAAGACCGCGCAGGTGACCGTGGTCGCCACCGCCAGCGACCCCGGCACGCGGGCGAGGGCAAGATGCAGGCTCTTGAACAGCCGGTCGATCAGGGCCGCCCGCTCGACCAGATAGCCCATGAAAACAAACAGCGGCACCGCGATCAGGACATCGTTGCGCATCACGCCGTAGGCGCGCTGCACCATGAGGTCGAGAACCTGGCTGACCGCGAGATCCGGGTTGACGCTGCGGTAGGCGAGCCAGGAGAAAAACACCCCCATGCCCATGAGGGTGAACGCCGTCGGGAAGCCGAGCATGATCGTCACCACGATCAGCGCAAGCATGATCAGGCCCAAGTGGCCGTTGGTGAGATTGCCCCAGGGCGTGAACGCGATCACAGCGATAACGATGATCGCCATGAGCGAGAATCCGAACCAGAGCTCTTTGCGCATCTTCACTTGTCCGGCCCCCTCCTCTGCGTCGTCAGCTCATCGGGCTTCTCGACATTCTCTTCATTGACGTGAACCAACTTCTTGAGCTTGTCCACATCCACCTCCTCGACATCCTCCTCGCGTGAGGGCCATTGACCCTGCTTCAAGCAGATCGCACAGCGGATGATCTCAACGACGCCTTGCAGCAGCAGGAAGGCTCCGGCAACCGGGATAATCGTCTTGAGCGGGTAGATCGGCGGACCCTCGGCCATGACGCTCGAGTGCTCTCTGATCGCCCAGGATTCGGCGGCGTAACCGTAGCCGGCCCAGACGAGGGCGACCACTCCGGGGATGAAGAAAACGATGTAGAGCACGAGGTCGAGCGTGGCCTGAGTGCGGGGGCTGAAAAAACCGTACAGCACATCCCCGCGCACGTGTCCGTTTTTCGCCAACGTATAGGCGCCGGCCATCATGAACAGCGAGCCGTACAGCATGATCATGGCATCGTAGGCCCAGGCGTGGGGAGCGTCGAGGGCGTAGCGCGAAAACACCTCCCACGAGATGAACAGGGTGAGCGCGACGATGAGCCAGGAAAACGCATGCCCGACCCAGGTGCTCATCTTGTCAACAGTCAACAGAAGTTTTTGCATCCCCAACCCCTTCGGAAGCGAACAGCGGATAGGCTGCCTGCAGCCAGCCCTCATTTCCTCCTGGCCTGAACGCAACTGCGGCGCCTGCTGAGCTGAGTCAGCAGGCGCCGCACTGATCGAGAGCGTATCGAGCCAATTACGACTTCTTCGCCGACTTTGGAGCGAAGTAGTGGTTGTAGGCCATGCGCCGGTCCACATTGGTGTCGAGGTCCCACCGGACCGCACGCGCGGCGAAGGCGCGCTGGGACTGAACAACCTCCTTGAACAGCGGGTTGTCGGCCGACTTCTTCGCCTCGACCGCGTCGAAGACCGCGAGCTGCTTCTGCAGCACGGAGGCCGGAGTCTTGTAGACCCTGACCTTGTCTTTGGTTTGAAGCTCGATGTAGTCCTTAGAGTAGCGGTCGATCGCTTTCCACGACATGTCGGCCGAGGCCGCCTCCACGGCGTGCTCGATGATCGCCTTCATCTTCGCCGGCAGGGCGTCGAACTTCGTTTTGTTAAACATGATCTCGAACTGCTCGGCGTTCTGGTGGTAGCTTTGCAGCATGTAAACCTTGGACACGTCCGGGAAGCCGAGGAGGCGGTCGGAGGAGGCGTTGTTGAACTCGGCGGCATCGAGCAACCCGCGGTCCATCGCCGGCACGATCTCGCCGCCGGGGAGCGCGTTCACAGCGGCGCCCAAGCCGGTGAACAGGTCGATCGAGATGCCCACCGTGCGGAACTTGAGGCCCTTCAAGTCATCGGACTTGGTGACCGGCTTTTTGAACCAGCCTAGCGGCTGCGTCGGCATCGGGCCGTAGGGGAAGGAAACGACGTTGGCGCCGATCGATTTGTAGATCTTATCGAGCAACTCCTTGCCCCCGCCGTACTTGTGCCAGGAGAGCAGCATGTTGGCGTCCATCCCGTAGGCGGGGCTCGATCCCCAGAGCGCGAGCGCGGTCTGCTTGCCGTAGTGGTAGACAAGCACGCCGTGGCCGCCGTCGAGCGTCCCTTTCGACACGGCTTCGAGAAGCTGGAAAGCCGGTACCACGGCGCCGGCGGGTAGGACTTCGATCTTCAGATCGCCGCCGGTCATGTCGTTGACCTTCTTGGCGAAGTCGAGCGCAAACTCGTGGAAAATGTCCTTGGACGGCCAGGTCGACTGCCAGCGCATAGAGGTGACCCCTTGCGCCTTGACGATATTCGGGAAGCCGAAAACCGCCGCGCCTCCCGCGGCTACCGCCGCCTTGAGAATATTTCGGCGCGAAACTTTCCGCGCGCCTTGTTCCTGAACGTTCTTTTGATCAGTCATGGTCGGCCTCCTTCTGAGTTAGCTGGTATTAGATATCGCCAGATTGCTTATATTACAATTAATAGATTTAGGTCAATCCCAATTTGACACCCCCTCTCGACCTCAGATAGTCTGCTTGGCAATGAGCCGGAACGCTCTCATCAATGAGTTGCGCGCCATCGTCGGCGAGCATTACGTCCTCGTAGAAAAGGAAGACGTCATCGTCTACGAGCAGGACGGCTCGATCTTTCAGGTCATGCCTGAGATCGTCGTCGTGCCCGGTAATACTGAAGAGGTGTCCCAGGTGGTGAAAGCGGCGCAGCGCGCCAGTGTTCCCATCGTCCCGCGCGGCTCTGGTACCGGACTCGCCGGCGGCGCTGTGCCCGCCGAGGGCGGTATCGTTCTCTCCTTGGCCCGCCTGGATCGCATTCTAAAGATCGATCTGCAAAATCGCATCGCGGTCGTCGAGCCCGGCGTGATCAACCTCGATGTCACCAAAGCGGTGGCCAAAGACGGTTACTTCTACGCGCCCGATCCGAGCAGCCAAGCGGCATGTTCCATTGGCGGCAACGTCGCCAACAATTCCGGCGGGCCGCACACGCTTGCCCACGGCGTTACGACCAATCACGTGCTCGGTATCGAAGTCGTTTTAGACGATGGCCAAATCATTTGGTTGGGCGGCGAAGTGCCAGACACACCGGGCTATGACCTCTGCGGCATCTTCGTTGGCTCCGAGGGTACGATGGGCATCGTCACTAAAGTCGCCGTGAGGCTCATGCAAACGCGCGAGTCCGTGCGCACGCTGCTGGCGGTCTTTGATCAAATGGATCATGCCACGCAGACCGTCGTCGACATCACCGGCGCGGGAATTATCCCCGCCGCTCTGGAAATCATGGATCGCACGACCATCGAAGCGATCGAGCGGGGCGCGCCGGTGGGCCTGCCGCGCGATGCCGAGGCGGTCCTCATCGTCGAAGTGGAAGGAGTTCGCGAACAGACCGAGAGGGCGGTCGAGATGGCGCGCGGAATTTGCCAGCGTGACGGCGCCCGCGAAGCCCGGGTGGCGCGCGACGAAAACGAACGCCAGCTCTTATGGAAAGGGCGCAAGGGAGCGTTCGGCGCCATGGGCGCCCTGGCGCCGAACTATTACGTGCAGGACGGCGTGGTGCCGCGCAGCCAACTGCCGGAGATGATGCG
>JAUYJC010000583.1 GCA_030688735.1 Deltaproteobacteria bacterium | reverse complement strand
GAAAACTGAGATCGACAAACTGCTCCGGTTTGGCGCTCTTCGCCTGGGGCATCTGCGGCGCGAGCATGTCCAGCAGAAACTGAATGCCTTTGAGGGTCGGATACGGTTTCTTTGGAATCGTCTTGACATAATGCTGGTACGCATTGTCGAGGAACTCAGGATCATTGTTGCGCATGAATTTGGCAAAGACTTTCTGGGTCTCTTTTTTGTTGCCGTAAATGAAATGGATAGCTTCGACGTAGCCTCTCACAGCCGCTTTCACGATCTCCCGATTGCTCTGAATGAAAGGGCGTGAGGTGGCCAGTCCGTTTCCCTGAACCTCAACGCCCAGATCGCCAATCTGAAGGAGTTCGGTCAAGCCCGCCTTTCTCGCTAAAGGAGCTGCCGAAGAATTGAAGAATGACGCATCAATTTTACCGGCGACAAGAGATGCGACGCGCTCCGGGTCGAGACCGGAGGGTATGAGAGCCACGTCTTTGTTGGGCTCTAAATTGAGATGCTTGAGCAGGATGCTCGACGCAAAGTGCGTGGCAGATCCGAACCCGGTTATACCGAGTCTTTTTCCTTTGAGCTGGTCCAGCTTAGTTATTCCGGGGCGGACGAACACGAGGAAATCATACCTGGTTTGCACCGCCGCAATGAGCGCCAGGTTAAAACCTTGCAGGCTGGCCTGGACAACCGTGCCGATGTTCACGAGCGGTGGGTCGCCGGTAACCAATGCCTGAGTCGCGATCTGGCCGCCACGAAGAAGGATGGGCTCGACATCCAGGCCGTACTTTCTGAACAGTCCCTGCTCTTGGCCGACCCAAATATGGCCCTGCGTCGTGCTGAGGGACGGATAGCCGATCCTGATTCGCTTCAGTTCCTGGGCGGCTGGGGAAGCCGTGAGGGCCAGGAGCCAAAGCGCTAAAAGGACTAACCTCTCCACACAGTTAACAAGTGGGTGCTTCATCATAAAAATACTCGCAAGAATGGCGCGAGAATGAATTCGGTTTTCGCCTCACTCCATTGCAGGTGCGCTCTCGAACTGGCTCTCAGCTCGAATCCTATTCCAATCCAAATCGCAGGTCGAGAACCCAGAACAAAAACAGCGCCTCTTTGAATAAAGGACTGAGTGCCACACTTGCGGAACTTACGCAAGTGAAGCGTCGCGTCCGGCGCCGTCCAGCATAACGCAGTTAACACAAGTCTGTCACGCCTATTCGTTCTCAACACAGCATCTTCAAACACCGATCAATTCACTCCTGTCGAGTTCGCGAGCCGCTCCGGCAAGAATCCAGAACAGTCCAAGTCGTTCCGACTCCTCGAACCCGCAGCCGAACTCCTTTTAAACGCCGACAGCAGATTTGACGCTTTACTCGGGTTACGCAGGACAATATCAATTTAAAAAGTTGACAACCTTGCAGACCCGAGCGATAGTGCGAACACTCGGAAAGGAGGTCACGATGGAGCTAAAAGCGCTCAACTTTGGCCCTTCTGCGGGACGGTTTTTTGCCACCCTATTGACCTACCTATTGTTTTTACCCGCAGATCTATTTTCCCAGGCTCCTTTTTTTCAGGGGAAGACCGTTACCATCATCCAAGGTCGGGATCCTGGCGGCTCAGGAGATCTGCGGACAAAAGCTTTGGTTCCCTTCTTGCGAAAATATATTCCAGGAAACCCAACCATTGTGATGGAGTATATGCCCGGCGGAGGAGGCCGAAAGGCCGCAAATCACCTCTACCGATCAGCCCGCCCTGACGGGCTTACTATCGGCAACCCGACCATCGGCACGGTTTCCTCTGCTGTACTTGGAGACTCAGGAATCCTGTACGATATCGACAAGTTCTTCTATCTGGGGTCGCCCTATAGCACCTACCATGCGGTCTTTCTCAGCAGGAAGCAGGCAGGACTCAGCAGCATCGAGAAGCTTCGGGCCGCCTCCGGAATCAGGATCGGAGCTCAATCCGTGGGTTTCGTTACGTACAACGAGGGTCGCCTGTTTGCTTACATTCTCGGTCTTAGAGATCCGAAGTTCGTCGCCGCCTATTCGGGCCCTGAGATCGACCCAGCGCTGATACGGGGTGAGGTCGACGCTCGATCGAACGGCGCTGACACTATCGTCCAGCGCAACCGGGAGTGGCTCGAAGGCACTTCGGTGGACTTTCATGCGATCATTGAAACTCCCAAGGGGGATAAGCATCCTCAATTCAGCCATCTTCCCGAGCTTGAGAGTTTTGCCAGGTCGGATAGAGAACGTAAGCTGGTCGGTTTGCAGCGCGCCTTTAGGATTGCCGGCACCCCTTTTGTCCTTCCGCCCGGAACGCCCAAGGATCGGGTAGAGATTCTCCAGGATGCCTTCCGCAAAACCTATAAAGACCCCGAATTTTTCCACGAATACAAAAAGCTCACCGGCGACGAACCCTCCCCTCTCCTGCCCCAAGATCATGAAAGGGCTATTAGGGAAATTCCGCGCGAGCCTGACGTGATTGAACTTTTCAAGAAGCTTGTAGGCGCCGGGCCTCTCCCGCCTCACTGATCTGTGCGGCTAAGACTCGGATGGTGATTCCTAAAAAAGCGGTGTGTGGAGCATTATGGAGAAAAATGTAGCGGCAATATTTTCTCGCTTTTTTCTAGTTCCTCGCCTCACTCCATTGCAGATGCGCTCTCGAACTGGTTTTCAGCTCGAATCCTATGTCAATCCCAATCGCAGGTCGAGAGCCGCGAACAAAAACGTCGGCTCTTTTAATCGAGGACTGAGGGTCAAACCTGCCAAACTTGCGCAAGTGAGTCGCCACGTCCGGTGCCGCCCAGCATTACGCAATTAACGCAAGTCTGTCACGTCCACACGTCCAATCATCTCGCGAGGTCTTGGATGAGTCGTGCAATTTTGCATCCCGGACACCAATCTCCACCATTATTAGCTCAGACTTGCAGAGCAATTCGCCGGAATCGGCAATCGCAGCCAAGCTGTCGATTGCCGTGATGTGAAAAATGCAGGTCGGGCTGAGCGGTTTCGGCACAGGGCAGTTTTGCCGAAGAAATTGGTGTGCAGCGAACCAAAGAGCGGAGTCGCATGTTACGCCCACTGGCACCGTGATTGGAGGAAAGGTGGCGGGACTTTCAGCTCAATTCTTGTATTCGATGACGTCGAGGCCGCGCTCCTTGTCGGTCACCCACAAAAGACCGCGGTCGTCCTTGAAGACGTCGTTGGTCAGCGGCGCCGCCACCCCATCACCCGGTTTTGGGATGAAGTAGCCCCGCTCCTTGGGATTCGCCGAATCGCTGATGTCGATAATCCGCAGCCCGCCGGCGAACCATGTGACGTAAAGAAGATTGTCCTTGTCCACCTTCTCGCGCAGCTGATGCGTGCCGAAGCGGACCTTGTCGGCAGGGTAGGGTGTCGCCGACTCCGGCAGATAGTACGAATAGAGCAGCTTCGGCTTGGTCGGGTCAGTGACGTCCCAGGTGCGCAGCGGCGCGTGCGGCTTGCCGGCATCGGGGCCCCGTCGCGGGCGTTCCTCCTCCGTCGACACCGCGATGCTCTTGCCGCCGATCCGGTGCGGCACCTTGAGGAAGGTGTGCGTCGGCTCCGTGCAGGGCGGGTCGTACTCGTAGCGGGAGAGCGTGCGCGGCTTGTTGATGTTGCTCACGTCGATGATGGAGATGCCCGACATCCAGCAGCCGGCATACATCTCGGTCCCGCAGCGCATCGCATGGTGCAGGCGGTGCTCGGCCCGCTTCGGGTGCGGCTCGTCGCCGCCCGCCACGTTCTGTTGCTCCATCGACCAGCGCGAGACCTCGACCGGCTGCGACGGATTACGAATATCGTAGATGACGAGGACGTTGCCAACATAGCCCTCCATCTCGGTAGAGATATAGGCGTAGTTCTCGTCGATATCGAAACGATGCACACCCTTGCCGTGCGTTTTCACGAAGGTCACGAGCTTGGGATGGGTCCTGTCCTTGATGTCATAGATGCGGAAGCCGCCGTCAGGGTATTCCTCGCGGCGACCGGCGCCGGGCTCGAACTCGGAATTGACGACCATGAGGTCGCTTACGCTCCGCACCTTGTGCGAGTGCGACCACGGATGGTTGGGCACGACGGTGCTAAGAATCTTCGGCTTGCGCGGGTCGGCAATGTCGAGGATCGACGTTCCCTGCGGCCGGTGTTGATGGCCCACATAGGCATAATTCCCGTCGATGACGATCTGTCCTCCGCCCGCAATCTCCATCCGGCAGAGATGGCGAACGTTCGACGACGCACGCGGCGCGGTGCCGGCATCGCTTTCAGCGGCATGCAGGACTCCGTTCATCTTGTACCTCCCATCGACCCTAGCGACGACTGTGAACTTCGGCGACTAATCACCGCAAAACGATAGAAAATTTTTTCGCTACGGCCATCGACACCTCACGAATTGCCACTCCTAATCGCGTGCCACGCCCGGTTTGAGATCCCGATGTGGTCGCCAAAATGATCGGCCGGGTCTGGAACCTAAATTTGGGCCGGAGAATATCCGACAACGGACCGTCATGTCAACCTGAGCCTGACCTGGGGGCATTGCTGGACATCTGCCCCCAATTGGAGTAGGCGTCCCTGTGAGCCGGAAGCAGGCCGGCTTAAGCACCAAAGAAAAACTCTGCGCCGCCACCGGAATTCGGTTCGGGGCGCAGTTCGTGGGTTTTGTTACGTACAATGAAGGCCACGTGTTCACCTATGTTCTTGGTTTTAAATAGCCGAGGTTCGTTCCGGCCTATGGAGACGCTGAGCTTGACCCGGCGAGTGATGCTCGCTCCCCCGCTAATTGATCGCTTCAAAAAGCTTGTGGGCGCGGGATCTCTGCTGCCGCGCTAATGGGAGGTCTGCCATGGGAAGGAAATACTTGGTTGAGCCATTTTTGGTTGCTGTTGTTGCCGTGCTAGCGATTCTCGCTGATGGTGCTTTGGCGCAAACTCCCTTTTATCAGGGTAAGACCTTATTGGTCGTCGCGGGCACCGCTCCCGGAGGAGCGGGAGATTACCGCACAAGAGCCCTGGTTCCTTTTTTGCGGAAATACATCCCCGGAAATCCGTCGATCGTGATCGAGTACAAGGGCGGCGGTGGAGGTCGACAAGCAGCCAATTATATGTACCAGGTCGCGAAGCCGGACGGGCTCACCGTGGGGTCCTTGGGTGGCAGCATAGTGGCGCTGAACATCCTTGGGGAGACCGGTGTCATGTATGATATCGACAGGTTTATCTACCTCGGTGCGTCGGAAAGTACTTCCCACCAGATCATCTATACACGAAAGGAACTTGGTCTGGTCAATTTGGAGAAGCTTCGAGCGGCTTCCGGCATCAGAATCGGCGCCCAGTCGGTAGGACACCCTAACTATATTGCTGGGCGGATTTTTGCCTACTTCCTGGGTTTGACGGAACCGAAGTTAATCGTTGGCTACACAACTCCCGAAGTTGAAGCAGCTCTGTTGCGCGGGGAGCTCGATGCGAGGGCGAATAATGTAGCACAGCTTTTGCACCGGAACCCGGATTGGGTGGAAAAAGGTGTGATGGATATCCACGCTATCTTAGAGATTCCGAAAGGAGCTAAGCATCCCCGCTTCGGCCACGTTCCCGAGATCGAGAGCTTTGCAAAATCTGAAAAAGAGACCAAGTTCCTCTCTATGTGGCGGACCTTCAGACTTGTGGGCTCACCTTATACTTTGCCTCCGGGAACACCGAAGGACAAGGTCAAGATTCTCCAGGACGCCATGCGCAGGACTCTTAAAGATTCCGATTTTCACCGCGAATATAAGAAGCTTACCAGCGACGAAGCCGAGCCGCTCATGCCGGAAGAGTTGGAGAAAGCGATCAGGGAGATGCCGCGTGACGCCGAGCTTATAGACCTGCTTAAGAAGATTTCTGGTGCGGGCCCGCTTCCTGTGCGATAACTGGAAAGGCAGCGTATGAGTACGTTGTTGACTAGCTGTGACTAGCTGGACAAACGTCTGGTCAATATCTTCGAAACCCCAGAAGTCGATATTCCCAGTTGGTGCGCAGCCTCGGCGAGCTTGACGCCAAAATCTTCCACCAGCTTGCACACCAATGCCGCTCTCATCGTGGACAGCTTCCCACGTCGGCTCCCGCTTCTGAGTTCCGTCAGAGATGCTCCGTTTTTCTTGCACGCGTCGGCGATAACTCGCTCGACCCGTCCGCTTTGCCGGCGTGCCGCCTATTGGCGTTGCACGCGCGCCTCGGCCTCGGTCAGGACACGCTCGACAAATTCTTCGCTCCCCAATATCCGCGCGTCAGACTGCTCCGGCTCTCGGCGCTGTCGCTGCGATCTGACTTCGGCCCATCCTCCTGCCGAGCGTATCAGACCTCCCCCGACCAACCCGGGGCGCCACCCAAGCGCTATGCCCTCTTCAACAAATCGGTGGTACGCCGCCCTGGCCTGCCCCTCGCTGCCGCCAAATTGGGCTAATACGCTGTGACCTCGATCCCTCGGATCATCACATGGTGGAGCGTCCCTGGACTATCGAGCCTCGCTTGCCGTGGCATCGCTTACCGCCTCCGACTCTGTTGGCGATCCTTTATTAAACTTTGTCCAGCTAGTCAACAACGTATCCCCGTCCCGTATCCCCGTATCCCCCGTCAGCCGGTTCGCTGAGAAGATGAGAAAGGACCCGGAACTAAGGAACGAAACGGAAAGCTCGCAGAGATTGTTGAGATGACCGCGTCAGATGCCGGACCCCGATAGCCTTTAGCGGCGGTGCAAAATTGTTTCGCGCCAAATCATCAAGTTTGACGGCAGGCGAGTAAATTTCTATAAATGCCTATGCCATTGCCGCTATCATGGCGTCGCAACGACGCGAGTACGCAGTCGCTAATCGTAGTCATTCAATATATTGCCTTGGCCGGGTTCCTATTGGCCTGCGCTAGTGCGACTCCTTGGCGAATTCCAATCACGCCATCGTCTTCCCGCGATTCCCAAGAATCCAACGAGTGCTCTTTTGTCGGCCGTTTAGCCTGCAACGCCATGGCGATTGGTTCAGGGGGCGGCGCTGGCAGTCAACAAGGAACCTGCACCGTGTCCCGGACCGGGGGCACCTATGTCGAAACCTACGGTACAAGTAGCGTCCCAGCTCAACCGCTGCAGCCCGAGCCGCAAGCAGCGATGGCCGAACTCAGCACAACCTCGCGCAGCTCGGTTCAGCTAGCTTGGAAGGACAACTCCAATAACGAGACCAGTTTCGTCATCGAGCGCTGCGACCAAATATTAAAAGACACTCGAAGCGCAGAGATGACGGTGAGTTGTCGAGGTGCTTGGAAAACCGTCGCCACCGTAGGCGCTAGCGTCACGACCTACGTAGATGATACGGTGACGGCGAATCAGACGTATATTTACCGGGTAAAGGCGACCAACCAATTCGGCTCATCCGCATATACCCCTGAAGCCGTAATCACTGCCCCAGTGAAGTAATCGGGGGCAACCCGGCTGACAACGAAGCAATCGGCGGAGCAGTTTTTTGATCGCGCGCTCTAGTTCTTCCCCTCACTCCATTGCAGGTGCGCTCTCGAACCGGTCTTCCGCTCAAGGAACGGGGTCGGGAACGGGCGCGGGCTGACCTCGTTTCCTACAGGTATTCCTCCTATCTGTCTTTAAATCCCATCTCCCTCTGCGCCTCTCGCAGCACCGTCAGATCGGCGATTTCGTTGATCGAGACTTCGCGGCTGATATTCGCCGCCTTTTTCGCCTCATCGATCGCGATACGCAGGCCCGCTTCGGGCACGCTGCCGTCGTCATTGAATGACTTTTCCGCGCCGTCGTAGGTGGCCACCGCGGTTTCTTTGTCGATCTTCATCCACTGCATCATGACCTGAATCGTGCCGTCGCGGTTCTGATGGATATACCGATTGGCCTTGATGCCCGCTCTGATAACACGCTTTAGCTCATCGCGTTTTTCTTTGATCTTTTTCACGCTGGCAACCAGACCGGTGTTGGGATAACTGAAAAGGTCGTAGGCCCGTGCCAGCACCACGTAACCCAACTTCTTGCCAAGATAATCCACCGGGGTAGAGCCCGCCGTCGCGTCGGTCAAACCTTGCTTCAGGGCGGCAAAACGCGTTTCAAGCGGTCCGGTGGCAAGGAATTTTACATCCTTGTCCGGGTCAAGACCGTAGTGTTTCAACATCATGCGCACCGTGCTTTCGAGACCGCCGCCGATGCTGTTGAGCCCGATGGTTTTCCCCTTGAGGTCCTGGATCGTTTTAAACTCCGGGCGAGCGATGATCGCGGTGGTAAGTCCCGGCGTGAAACAAGCCACGACTCGGACCGGAATACCGCGGAGCGCAGCGGTGATGGCGGGACTGACGACGGTGTGATAGTCGATTTCGCCGCTGGTAAGTGCCGGCAATGCCACCGCGGAACGAATCCTGATCAACTCCGCTTGCAGCCCTTCTTCCTTAAAAAAGCCCCGTAGCTGGGCCAAGGGCAGAGTAAACGTCGAAGAGTTAAAATCCGGATAGCCGATCCTGATCTTATCCAACGCGTGGACCGATGTCTGAAGGAGAAAAAACATCGACAACGTCAGTAGAGTTTTTTTCATTGGTAGACCTCAGGCTTTCCCAAAGGGATTCTTGAATAGCGGTCGTCCACTTTTCTTGAATGGTTCTTCCGGATTTGCTGTGAAAGAATATTCACCACAGAGGCACGGAGTACGCAGAGTTCGGAGTATTTCTTAATCGAGAACTCATTTCTCTGCGACCTCAGCGCCTCTGCGGTATAATCTCCGAGTGTTGCTTCACCGCAAACTGGCATAGCGTTGGCGCGGTTACCCAAACGGAAGCCTGAAGACCCTCTTGGATAAACTAAACCGGTTTCGCTCGCCAATCAAATTTCAAGCGTGATCCTCGATCGCTTTATCTTTGTCAAGGCCTCACTCAAATGTTCCAGTGTTAACGGCATGACCTTTTC
This sequence comes from Deltaproteobacteria bacterium, assembly GCA_030688735.1. Lineage (GTDB taxonomy): Bacteria > Desulfobacterota > Binatia > UBA9968 > UBA9968 > JACPFE01. The sequence goes on along the minus strand of JAUYJC010000583.1, from coordinate 10,306 downwards.
ATAATTATCACCCCGCACAGCCTGCATCTTCGCCCGGTGGCATATTGACTCCAGTTCAGCCCCCGAGAACCCTTCGGTATCGGCAGACACCATTTGCACCAATTCTTCCAGGATTGCCTTGTTGTCCAGGATGACATCTCTGAGGTGTATGCTCAGTATCTGTTTTCTTTGGATCTCATCCGGCAATGGCACGTGAATGTGGGCGCCGAACCGCCGGGCTTGAAGAAGCGCCGGGTCAATCAAATCAAAACGATTGGTTGTTCCCAACACCACAATCCCGCTCATCGGCTGGATGCTATCCATTTCGGCGAGCAGCTGGCTTACTACCCTCTCGGCGGCCTGCACGCCACTATCCCTGCCCCTGCGCGGCGCAATAGTGTCGATCTGCTCAAAGAGAACGATGCAGGGAACCACCCGATGAGCGAGTTGAAAAATATATCTAAGCTCAGCTTCCGATTCCCCCAACCATTTTGAGAAAATTTCAGGTCCTTTTACCAGGATAAAGTTGGCTTGGAATTCTTTTGCCACGGCTTGAGCCAGCAGGCTCTTGCCGGTTCCCGGTTGACCATGCAGCAGAATACCCGGAGGGGGTTTTATTTTGACGGCCGCGAAAGTCCCACCTTTCTTGAGAGACATCCGGACAAGTTCTCTCAGCTCCTCCTTGGCTTCCCCGAGACCGCCGATATCATTCCAACTGACGTCCGGCACGGTGACGAACACTTCCCGCATCGCCGAGGGACGGACCTTGGCAAAGGCACCCTCGAAGTCCGCCTTCTCCACGGTCAGCTCTTCCAAAGCACTCCGGGGAAAATCGGCATAGCCTGCGCCGTTACCAAACTTCCTGCGCATCGCATTCAAGCCGGCTTCACGGCATAGCTCCATCAAGTCGGCGCCGACGAAACCATGGAGAACTTGTGCAATCTCGTCGAGATAATCAAATGCTTCCTCCGAAAGGGGCATCGCCCGGCTATGAATACGCAGAATCTCCAGTCGGCCGGCGCTATCCGGCGGACCAAAGAAGATCTCGCGGTCAAAGCGGCCGGGGCGGCGAGTCGCAGAGTCTACCGAGTCAAGACGATTGGTAGTCCCGATAACGATTACCCCTTCCATTTTCTTCAGGCCGTCGAGCAAAGTCAGCAACTGGGACACCATCCTCATCGTCGTGGGCGAGCCGCCTTCGCTTCGCTTGGGCGCTATAACATCAAGCTCGTCGATAAGAATGATCGACGGCGTATGGTGACCGGCTTCGTGGAAAATCTCGCGCAGGTTGGTTTCCGTCTCGCCGAACTGGCTGCTGACGATTTCAGGGCCATTAATATAGAAGCAATGGGCGTCAATCTCATTGGCTGTTGCTAAGGCGAGATGGGTCTTGCCCACGCCCGGCGGTCCGTGAAAGATAATGCCGCGCGGCAGCGTGATGCCCAGGTGGGAATAAACTTGCGGCGCGCGCAGCGGTATCTCGATCAACTCCTGTAGCAGCTTGATTTCATTGCGCCGCCCGCCGACGTCTTCATAGGTCACCTCGGAGACCAGTCCATGCTCATGCTTGTGCTCATCGCCGGAGGAGCCGGCGCGGGAAACCATCTCAATCTTGGTGCCGGCGGTCACCACGCCCGGGCCGGGTTCGACCAAGACAACTTGAAAGGGGGCTCCGCCCGCATCTATCGGGAGAGCCGCGAAGATGATCGATCCGTCACAGACCGGAGGTGAATCGGCGGCGAAAAAATCTTGCAGATGATTCTCCATTTGGCGCACGGGGAGGGAGACGGCGATCAAAGGTTTGAGGCATACCCGGCGGGCCGGCTGGGCAACGATCTTATCTACTCGGACGCCGTCCTTAAGAGATACTTTGATCGACTCGCGCAGGTAGCGGTCGAGACGGATGGCGCCCTTTCCTTTGTCCCCGGGAAACGGTCGCGCGACTTTGGCGAGCGCCGTTTTGCCGGCGTGGCTGCGAATCTCGACGATGTCGTCGATGGCGAGGTTCGCCTCCGCCATGACCGAAGGATCGAGAAAGGCGAGGCCTTTGCCATTGTGTTCAGCAAGACTGTTTTGGACGGTCAATAATGCCATATCACCTCTGTGCTGATTCAGCATGAATTGGCGAAACACCTCTGCGCGTGGATCCCCACAGGCATGCCCCCGGGGCGGAATCCCGAGCAAAAGCCCCCGGCCAAGACCGTGGGGATCGAGTCGACGGGTCGCGGGGATTTGGCCACGGATGGGCCGCCTCCTCACTCGCCGTTCATGGATAGTCCGGTGAGTTCTCGATCTGCTCGAGGCCGCAAGCCATGTCCACTCCCAGGATGTCGTACCAATTCGGCTCCGCCACCGCCAGTTTAACCGGCCGGGCGGGGTCCGCGTTAAAATGTTGGATGATGGTGCCGCCCTTTCGGATGGGCGTGATCAGCAGGTCCTCTTCTTCCCAGTCGCATCTCACTCCGTTCAGCAGGCTGTAACCTTTGCCTTCGACGACGTAGTGAATGCGACTGCCCTGATGTTTTTGTTGGCCGCTGCGGCTTCCGGGCGGAATGTCCTGCGTCCAGAAGAGGATGTGGCGGCAGCCCACGTCGGTGAAAGAGGGATGGATATACCAGCGGTAAAGTCCCATGCGGTTACGCTCCAGCGGGCGCTCCTTTTCCTCGATCACCATCTTGGCCTTGCTCATCTGGTCCCGCCACTCGTCCCTTCGGCGCAGGAGATCGTCGAGCAGTGTGGCCGGCGGCCCTTTCAAATCGATGTCATAGCCGCGGACTCTGGCGGTCTCCGGGACAAAGTCTTCAGGGCGGTAGAGTTTGCCGTTTCTGGGTCCCTTCCAGTCGGGAGAGTCGTCCACCTGCCTCGTCTCATAAGCCAGCGGCTCCATAAAGGGCCAGAAGCGGACCACCAGCTTGCCGCAGGGCTGTCCAGGGTCGAGGTTGAAATGCTGGTGGACATTCTCATAGCGCGTGATCGGAATCAGCTCCAGATCGCCGCGCCGCCATTCGAAACGCATATCATTGTTGACCGTGCAGCCGTGCCCTTCCAGAACGTAGAAGAGCACGCCTCCGCCCGTATGGCTGTGCTTGCCCCGCCGGATTTTCTCCATGCCCGTCCGGGTGACGATCCAGCCCGGCGCGCCAACCCGGTGCCAGTTCGCGGGTCCCGTGTACATCTTCCCCAACCCATGGCGAGTCTGCTCCCAGAGCAGCTCCTTGCCCTTGAACAGGACTTGCCCTTCCCGCCTCTGGCTCATCTGCTCCATCTTCCAGCGCAGCATGAAATCGTAGTAATTCTCCGGCTCGGCCTCCCGCTCTCTGACACGCTCTATTTCCCGTTCCATGGTTTCCTCCTTCTTAAATCGTAAACGGACACGCTAGATTTTTACCTTGAAGGTTCTTCCGGCTTTACCGTAAAGAAGTATTCACCACAGAGACGCAGAGTTCACAGAGGGTTTCAAGATGGTCTCTTCAACCGATTTTCTCCGCGCCCTCAGTGCCTCTGCGGTGCAATCTCCGAGGCCTTGCACTGAAAAACCTGAAGATTTTCCTTCAAAGTGAAAATGGTTCGGCATCTGCCGCTGCGAAAAATTCCCGCCACACATGTTTCTTACCACCGCTTAGTGCTCGCTGACAACCGGAAAAGCAACCTGTCCCCGTTAATTCCCGAATAGTCTGCGCAACACAATTCATCTCGGTCCGACGAAGCGTCCTGAGAATTGGCCTCAATGGGTTAATCAGCCGCTTGCAGCCGCTGAGTTGGAGAAGGCGCGACACAGTGTCAATCGGGGAACTCCCTACGATTCAGCTGAATGGGTTTCTCTTACGGCGGCTGAGCTTGGCTTGACCGCAAGCCTGAGACCCAGAGGACGACCGAGAAAAGAAATAAAACTTAGAATGTCCCTTCTTTTTTCTCGATCCCCTGCCCGGCACCGCTGCGGCAATAGCAGACTACCGTTCAGACAACTGACGCTTCGAACCTACGTCTCCTGATTCTCCCCGCTTCTTATGCCAGCCTGCTCCTGATTGCTCTTTTTGACCCGGCGGCGTGTTTCCCCGGTTTGTGCCTCTGGTCCCAATCCGGTTTTCGCTTCCTGCGGGGGAACACGAAACCTTCAGGACAAAGCTCGAGAGCCAGTGGTGGCCTCCTCAGGTTAACGCTCCGGCGAAACGCGTCGATGTCCTTTTCGCGAGAAAGGAGGAATTTCAGAAAACTGATCTCTTTGTACTTGCAAGTCACATAGATGCTCAGGAGCACCAAGTATTCGTTCAGTCCGCCTTCCGAGAATTGGCCGTCGGCAATCTCGCGGTACTCAGCAAACTTCTTCACTGCATGCTCTGCATTGTTATTGTTCCAGGGCACGCCGTCGTGGCTTAGGAACGTGAACAGCTTATCTTGATACTTTAGCAACCGTTTACCGTAAGCTTGCGTTACTTCAGAGCGGTAAGGGTGCCTCGCGATCGCACGGAAAAACTGTTCAACATCCCGCCGGTGCTTTCCAAGGTGTCGATGTAGCAACCCATACTGGTCAACGGTTGCGATAATTTTGCGCAGCAACTTACCAAAGTCTGAAGCGAGAGACTTGAGATCCTCGTCCCATGGATTGCGCAGCAAGTCGTGATTAAAATCCCTCATGAGGTGGATCAAGCACTTCTGTTGCTCGCACGGAAGGGAGTCGTAAGCCGTATAGAAATCAGAGATGAGAACGCCGCGGAAGTCCCTGAGCATGTCACTTAGAAAACTTCCCTCTCGCGATTGTCTGTACACAAAATACACCTCTTCCAAGTTCGTGAAGACCCACACATACCCTTTGCCCGTCCGGCTGACGTGGACCTCCGTTTCGTCCACGTGGAGGATTTTCCCGGTCACAATATTCCTTAAGAGTTGCTTGTAGGTCTCACCGTAGTACCGGGACAACAACAGCTTAAAAGTGCGAACATCGCCTGGAGACACCGAAAACCCAAAGCAGTCCTTAATTGTTTCCGCGATATTCGCATAGCTAGTCCGATGCGCTACATGTTCGTACATTGCCCAGCTTTTCAGGGAGTGATGATGCTCGTCCAAGCGGAGGTATTGCCGCGGGAGGAAACGTTCCCCGCATCCGGCACACCAGTGCCAAGAAGTTGTGAAGCGTGTCACGTAACGCCTGATACCGCTTCGCCTGAATCGGAGGTCGAATGCCCAGCGGGTTAGATGTCCATCTGGGCTCCGATTGACGTCGGTTTTTCCGCAGAAGGGACATTCCTGGACGCTGATCTCGACGGAATGATTGGACCTCAGGTTCCTTTTCTTTTTCTTCTTGCGTCTGGGTAGAATGCTTCTCTTCAGAGACTTGCTCGTGCGGATGAACACTCGATCCCTCTGATAGTCGAAATAGGCACGTTCGTTGATGAACTCAAAGTCAGGAACGGAAAATTCCGCCTTGCACCACTCTCGACGGTTCCACTGCGGCTCCATCTCCTCTACCCGAGACAACTGATAGCCTTCGTGGGTCCAGCTCTGAGGTTGGCCAGATGAGGCTTGGTCAGAACAAATGGTATATAGAAACTCTGTCACTTTCCGCAGAGCGGCGCAGTCCTCTATATTGTAGGTCGTCAGTTTTTCCTTGAAACCTGCCGAGCCGGTCACTTCCCACTTATTCCTCCATACGATACTCTGAATGCCCGACGCGTCCGCTTCCGTCCACATGAATCCCAGATACCTGGCGATGTGCTTTAGACTGTTGGAGTGGGTGGGGAAGTAAACATGGGGGTAAATGATCGAGAGGACGTTTACCGAGCGAATGAGGATCTTCTCGGCAAGGTCGTGCCGACCTGATTCCTTTATCATCCGCCGCAGAAACGCCACGTCATAGCTACCGTAGGAGTAGATGCAATATTCGTCTAAATGGGCCACTACATCTAGAAATTGCTGGAACAACCGGGACTCCTCGGCCTGGGTGTCGCTCCAGAACGAGTGATGTTCCTCCCTACCGTTCCGATCGATAATCATGCCGAGCAGGTAAGCGAAGCGGCGTTCTGAGTTCCCCTCTATGTCCAAGTAAATCCGGTTGGAACAGGTCGGCAGTTCAGGGGCGCCGATCACGTAGATCTTCTTGTCCCGGATGGCCAGCGCCTGTAGGGCTGGATCATGAGGCGGGCTCTTCTGCTTAAACCGCTTGCTCCTCTTCCGGGCTCGGAACGTGCAGGATAGCTGGGTGACTGTGAAGATCCCTCTGCTGTTGTATTTTTTGATTTGCTTCTCTCCCATCCTACTTAATAGGCTTAAGTCGTCCTTCGCTATTGCCTCTGCCTGACATCGTTGGCGAAACTCGCAGATCTGGCAGTGGCTATTGAGCATCAGCTTCGGAAGCATCTTCTGGATGTGAATTTCCCTGATCCTCTGCATGGTCTGCCGGGCATTTTCACTGTTCGGCTTTAGTCTGAACCTCCTGAGATTGCAGCCCTGTCCGTAAATGAGAACCGCGCTGTCCGGATATTTTCCCTGGAGATCGCCAATAATGAGACCGTACAGTTCTAGTAAATCCTTCTGCAGCCTGCTGGGCCTTTCGGCTTGATAGAACAACATCGGAACATAGTAAAAATTGCCCAGCAGTGAGGGCCCGGACTCTTTTTGGAGGCCATCAAAACAGACGGAAAAGTTTTCATCCTCTACAGAGGCATCCAAGAGAAGTGGCACGCCGCGTTTCAAGGTTCCAAGCGTAATGGCAAGGCCCCGCACCACATCGCCTTTTTTGTTTTGGGCCAATTTGTCCGAAGCTGCCAGACATACTTGGTTTCCAGACTCTAGCAAGAGGGATTCATACTCTGATTTGATACCCTGTTCGTTGGCCAATTTCAGGTGCGCCTTGTACTTGCATTGCAGATAACTCTCCAGAGTATCCCCGGTGATCTTCATGGAATGGATTATCGTTAATCCGGAATAACCGGATCGACCTAAATCCGACGGCAAAATTCGCCGCTTATATTTGCGTCGGCAGCATCTCGCTCAATCTAGACACTGTCGGTAAATCTTTGGAGTACTGTTGAAGCAGCGTGCTATCTCCACTTGTCAATGGCCTATAGGTTTGGAGGGATTGGGAAATTTTCGCGCCGCCGGCCAAAATTGTTTTTCCTGTGACAAAATTGAGTTTATGGAGCACATCTGTTATGTCGCTCTGCTTCCGAATATCAAACACTACACTTTTCTTCGGATCCCCAACTATCTGATAAGGTCTCGCAAATTCGGGCCTATGTTTCTTTTCCGTAACAGAAAGTCTTTCGATCAATAACCAGTCGCCGGGTGGAGGGTCAACATCAAAGATAACTATCCAGAGATTTTCGCGTCTTTCGATCTGGTCAAACAAATATCGGCTTTTTGAGAGGTAGTGAAAGTTCCAGGGACCCAGGGTGTCGGAAGTGAACTCATTTAGCTCCACTGAACAGTCCTTCCAGTAGATCAAGCAATCAGCCATACCAAGCACCTCGACTGAGGGTAATTAAGACTTTGCAATCTAATGCGATTTTGAATCCCCAAATCTGCCAGTATCGGCCGCAGATCAGAATCGAAGCCTCCAGCTAGCTTGGGATCGATCGCAACAGGGCAACGAAAAGGCAACGAAAAGGGGACGCGAACCTTTTCCGCTGTCCTGACACGTTTATTGTTTCCCTTTGGGTGACGTGATGAGAATAGCCGGGTGCTTACGACCCTCGAAATCCTAGCCATGCGGCGGAGGCTAATCGATCTCCACTCTTCTAGTCAAGGAAAAATTAGTATTGTGTCCCCGGAATCATCCCGAAAGTTTCTTGCCTGTCCCCGATTCTAAATCGTAGCCATCAATAAGGGGACAAGCTACTTTTCCTTTCGCTTTTCAGACGGCCACGCGACCGCAACGTGCTTCCAAGGCCAAACATCGACGCGGTTGCGTTTGCCAGTCGGCCTCCCCGAACGGTCGGTGACGGTCTACGGATTCGCGTGCGATCGTGAATTGATGTTCAGGCAACTGCTCGTCGAGCCGGTCGCTGTAAGCTAGACCATTGGCGTGGTTCTGTCTCCTTTGCTTGCCGTTTAACTCGAAACCCGAGACCCGCAACTCGAAACCGCGTAAGCGTAGTCCGTGAAAATTTCCCGCCACAGATGTTTCTTACCACCGCTTAGTGATCGCTGACAACCAGAAAAATAGCAAGGCGAGCAAAATCCGGTTTGACAGAACATCACACGACCGGATACCTTCCAGTGCAAAATGACCGATTTTCGTTCGCCACGGCTTGGCGGCGATCGAAAATACAGGATCCATTCATTCTGAGTAAACCCCGCCTCTTGAGGCGGGCACAATTAAATGGGGTTTCCAAAGGGGGCGAGCATCCCCTTTGGTCGCGAGCGGGGTTCAAACCCCGCTCGCGAATTCACTTGATTGGAGAACGTTCCAAATGATACTCACGGGCAAATCCGGGACAACGGAGCGGTAGGGCATGCCTGATTTTTTGGAAGGCTTCGTCTCTCACAGAAAGGAAGATGCCGACACGTATATTGAGCGGCGCTGGTGGGCCGGCCTCACGATTGGCGATATTCTCGACAAGGCCGCCGATATTTATCCCGACCACGAAGCCCTGGTTGACGCTTCAGGTCGCCTGACCTACTCGCAACTCAGGGACAAAGCTAACCGACTGGCCGTTGGCATGATGCGACTGGGCATCGAGCCCCAGGAGCGCGTTTTGCTGCAACTCCCGAATTGGCATGAGTTCGCCTACGCCTTCTTTGCTTTGCAAAAGATCGGCGCGATCACCGTCCCTCTCATCGATAGATATCGCCAGTACGAGATCAATCATCTACTGAAACTGACCGGCGCCACCGCGTGGATCGTTCCCGAAAGGCACCGCAAGCTGGATTATCTTCCCCTCATAGAAGATGTGTTGAGAGAGAACCCTCAAGTCCGACATGTGATCCTTGTGCGCGGCGAGGGCGGTCAGAAATTCCTCAACCTTGAGACCCTCATGGATGGTGCCGATTGGTCACAGGATCAACTTCACCATCTTAGCGAAAGAAGGCCTAACCCCATGCAGGTCGCTCATATGGGCCCGACGGGCGGAACCACAGGATTGCCCAAGGTCGTGCCGCGCACACACAACGATCTGCTGTGCAACGTGGAGTACGCTGCGCTGGCCTGGGAATTGGGGCACCACGATATCTGCCTTCTCGCGGGTCCCGTTGGACATGATCTGACCCTCACAAAAGGCCTGTGCGGGGTCATTTTCACTTACGGAAAATGCGTTTTGCTAGACACGACGGAGCCGGAAGCCATCTGCCGAACCATCGAACGTGAAAAGGTAACGTCGGCGGTCTGGGTTCCCACGCTGGCAAGTAGACTGGCCCACTTCGAACGTCTCAAGGATTACGATTTAACCTCGTTGAAAAAAATGCACTGCGGCGGGGGCGCCAGTACGCCGGAGCTCATCCAGGAGGTCATCGAGAAAGTCGGCTGCCATTATTTCAATGCCTACGGCGGGACCGAAGGCCAGAGTACCATGACGAGGATAACCGACGATCTTCAAACGACCTACCATACAGTTGGAAGACCCACCTGCCCTTACGATACCTACAAGGTGGTTGACGCCGATGGAAAGAAGCTTCCCGTCAACACGCCTGGAGAACTCCTGGTCAAGGGGCCCGGGGTTTTTTCAGGCTACTACAGAGCACCGGAGGAAAACGAAAAGTTATTCGACCGAGACCGTTTTTTCAGGACCGGCGACATAGCCAAGATCGACGACCGCGGCAATATTGTATTGACCGGGCGGATGAAAGAAATGATCAACCGGGGAGGGGAAAGCATCAGCGCCACGGATATCGAAAGACTCATCATCCATCATCGCGATGTGGAAATGGTCGCGGTCATTCCCATGCCGGACCCGGTGATGGGGGAAAGGGTTTGTGCCTATGTCAAACCCAAAGCAAGGAGGACGCTTACTTTCGAAGGTGTCGTTTCCTTTTTGAAGGGCCAAGGAGCGTCAGTCCTACAGCTTCCCGAACGGGTAGAGTTTATCGATTCCATGCCGCTCACCCAATCAGGCAAAATCGATAAGAGGGCGTTGGTCGAGGACATCGCAATGAAGGTCCGTGTGAAAGATTGAATCCAACGACGGACGTGTTCCGACACAGAAGAAAAACAATAAAAATTTCATTGGACACGATTCGATTGGAGAGTATAAGGTCAAATGCTTCTACGGTTGACTCAGCACGATGACCTTGCCACTATTCAGCATGGGCAGACCGGAGTATCCCAGGGACATTCGAGAGTTTCGCCAGAAGTTTACGACTCAGGAATCGTGCCTGGAATATCTCATTCGATGCC
>JAUYJC010000574.1 GCA_030688735.1 Deltaproteobacteria bacterium | reverse complement strand
GGGTGAAAATCCGCGGCGCGATGATCTGTTACAATCATTGCATCGAAGCTCCAAGCTTCGTCCCAAAATGAACAGTGATTATCTACCGTCAGAGAATCTCCCTTGAACAATCAATGCGACATCTATCTTGAAATTTTCCGGTATATAGAACCTTCAGTGGTGCGCTTCCAGAATTTGAAATCCAGGCCAGCTCCGGCGGTCGTGTGCGAGAGTCGCGATTTCACCTCCTCCCAGTTAGCCTGCACGGGCTTGGGCATGCGACTTAGGTACTTTCGAAACCTCTCACTCTCGGCAACTGCTTCGATACGCTGAAAGAGATCAAGCCAGCGACTGTCCAGCCCACATGTGTGCTCGTCCGAGATCACGTGTATGGGGCAGTACCGCCAATCAACGGGCATTTTGGACAGAACGCCTACGCCATCCAGACCAGACAAAGCCTGATGGGAATGCTCACCAACGCTATTAACGTAGCGACCAGCGAGCAGGTCACAATCTTGTCTAAACGCTGTTCCTTCGGTACTTTGCGGTGCATCTCGGTAGCCTGGCGGCTGCATCGAAACAAAATCTCGGAGAGCCTGCGTCTTGCCACGTAGCCGACGTCCCCAGAAACTTCGAATCATGTTTGCGTTTGCTAATCGCTCCTCTAGAACGATGTAATTGTATCGCTCATCTCTCAGCGAGCGCGCGGGCTTATGGCACGGACGCTTCGTGAGGATCTCAACCTGGCTGCTTGCGTAGTCCATCGCGAAATGGAAGAGCTCATGCTGATGCAGAGACCGAACGGCCAGCTTCAGGAGGTCTTCCGGCGCGGCGTTGATCGAACTAAAGACACGGCCGATCATGAAGGCAATACTGGACAACGGCATATATATGCCCCATTGCGCGCCACGCACATGGAATGTGACGTACCATGCCAACGCGTCGCCCCCACGAACCTGAACGCTCCTCTGAATGTCGCTTCCCGCGGTGCCGCCCATCACGTCACGAATCAAATCAAGGTCAATCTCCGCGCGGTATTCGAGAAGCTCTTCGAAATGCGGGATCGATACCTCCGACTCCAGTGTCTCTTCCGACGGTGCCACCGCATCCACAAACTCCACCTCCATTCGCCCTTCCCAGATGGATCGCACTCCAGCCTGATTTCCTCGAGAGGGGCATCTTCGGGGTCGCGGTCGTAAAAGACATCGGGAATGGTTTCCAGCGCCGTCCGAATATCAGAAATGCGTTTCATTGATATTGAGATCTAACCAAGATTATCTAGTTCCGTTTAGAACTGCATTCCTTCTGTATATTACGGTTCGCGACGCCGCCACTGGGACAGCTTTTACAATGGGGACGATGATTTGTAAAGTCTTCTGTGATGACCCAATCCGACAAAGACTGAAAGCTGTTTTCGTATATTGCGAGTCGTCGGAATGTTCAAAGCATTCAAGCAAAGCCGTACATCGGTTCGGCTTGTGGAGCCCCCCGGCCCAGGTCGGGGATGGAGTCGAGGGGTCGAGCAAACGGGAGGCGTTGACGCCAAGGCTGAGCCGCGCCATCGGCGCCGGCCTCAAACCGACAGTCAGGCAAGGGAGCACCGTTCAGGACGACACTCTCAGCAGGGCTCGCTCCAGCGGCCGGGGCACTTCGAGGCGAAAGAAGCGATCTGCCGAATATCCGTAGTCCTCACGGCTTTCATCAACGACACGTAAGTACCCGTGGGATTCCGCCTCTTCATCAGGAACGATCCGGTACAGTTTGCCTGCTTCAAGGGAGGCTTCGTATCCCTTATTGTTGATGCAGACCGCAAAATATACCTCTTGTTTAGCTTTTTTCTTCATAGCTAATCCCGTAAGGGAAATTTTATCTTGAGTTCTTTCCGCCCGATGCCATGAGCTTCATACCAATGTACCTCAGCAGTATGAATTGCGCCATCCATGAGGCGGACCCTGGCGATCCCCTTCAATTTTCTCCACCGGCCTGTGCCATAGCGCCTGCGTAGTCGGCCCAGCCCGTGGATCGCCCGGCCAACCGCAATCGGCTGAATATCTCTTATCGGGCCGAGGAGTTCGAAATCCATTGACCCAGCATAGAATCACCCTTTCACCAAAAGTTCCAGCCCATGCTTAACTACAAATATCTAGTTCCGTATAGAACGGCTTTGTTTCTGTATATGAGGAGTCGACTTGTTGCCACCCACGGCGCTTTGACATTGGTGATACGGACTTGTAAAGCCTCCGGGAGAAACCCAAACCGACAAAGACTGTGAGCTGACGCCGACGACAGCATCTGGGTTAAGCCGCGATGATCGTGAGCGCGTAACACTTCCTCCCCACACTCAAGCGCTCGTCGACAAAAGTGCGGGCTTGATTAAGCTATGAATCGTCGCATCAACCGGCGCTTCGCGCATTCAACCAACAGCAGATAGCTTCCAGTCACGCCCGCCAAAAAGGGCAGGTAGCTCGCCGGGAAAACCGTTAAGCCCAAGAGCGCGCCGAGCGGCGTGATTTACGCGTTTGTCGAATACGGCACACGGCTCGTTACCGCGCCCAGCCGCGGTGGCCTTAGCAGAGGAGCGGGAAAAGCAAGCGATGACAGACCACCATTGACGCCGGAAATGCTAGCCCAACAGCGCGTCGGCGATGGCGAGGTAAATCACAATCGACAGCAGGTCTTGAACAACGGTTCCGATCGGCCCGCTGCCAAACGCCGGATCGATTCCCATACGGTTCAGCAACCATGGCAGCGCCAGCGCGACGCCGTTCGCCGTCGTGCAGGCGCTGAAAATAGCCAAGGCCACGGCGACAATGATATCGCCGCCGCCCCAATGCCAGATAGCGACGAGATAGAAGCACAGTGCGAGCGTTATTCCGACGAACAATCCGGTGAGCAGCTCGCGACGCACTACCTGTGCGATCGGCACGCCGACCGAAAGACCGCGAATGACGAGCGCTTCGGTCTGCGTTCCCACCGCGTCGGCAAGATAAACGATCCCCGGTATGAAGAACGCGATCATGACATGAGCTTGGAGCTGTCGTTCATAAATTCCGACAATATCGGCGGCGAGCATGGCGCCGGCCAAGCCTAACAGCAACCATGGGACGCGGTGCCAAAAACGGCGAATCACCGGCTCCTCGCTGGCGGTCCGCGCCATCGACGAATCGTGGAGGAACCCGCCGACTCTGGCCATGTCTTCGTCATGCTCGTGCAGGAGGACCGCCAGCAGTCGATCGGCCGGAATGAAACCGACGAAATGCCTCGCATCGTCGATCACCGCCAGCGCGCTTTCGCCATGCTGGACGGCTTTCCAGGCGGCCTTCTCTTGGTCGACGCCCGGCGCCACAAAGGGCGGATCGGCATCCATGAGATCGCTGACCTTGGCGTCGGGCAGCGCGCCAAATAAGTCCTCGACCCGGAGAACTCCGACCAGCCTATGATCGTCGCACACCCCGATGTGCGTCGCGCTCTCGAAGTGTACGGCTTCGAGAGACTCTCTAAGCGCCATGGCTCGTGTCTCCGGAGTCGTAACCGGCACCAACCGGCACACATGCTCGGACGCGGTCTCCGAGATGAAGTTGGTGAATGGAACCGCTTCCCCAGTCATCGCCCTGCACCTCAGGATTTTACAGCTTTGACGAATCGCTAACCGTTTGATCGTGCAGCTGCCGCCTCCGATCGATCGAAATAACATGAAAGATGGGAGCGCTTCATCGTGAATCTCGGCGCGGGACCCTCCGTTTTTCTCGATCTCGGCCTCAACTGGCCCGGACGATCAGCACCGGATCGCCTGAATGCTGCACCACCCTTTGCGTCACACTGCCTAAAAACCAGCGGCCAATCCCGGAACTGCCATGCGTACACATCGCGATAAAATTATCCGGGGTGTCTCGGCCGAGTGCAATAATCTCTTCTGCCCCAGAGCCAAATTTAACGACCGGTTCGACATCGACCAAACCCTGTTCCTTTACCTCTCGTATTTTCTTTTCGAGATAATCCCGCGCCTCCCACGCAATATGATCGATCAAGTCTGTCTGGTGGTTCCCATACTCCTCCGCTGTAATAGAAGACGGCAAGGCGTAGGCGCGGATGAAAACGACCTTGAGCTTCATTTTCTTTGCGAGGTCCACGACATGCGGTAAAACCTTCTCCGCCAGCGAGGAGCCGTCAAGCGCTACCACCACCGTTTTCAAAGCGGCTTTGCCATCGGTTTTGCCCGGTTCGGTCGCACGGACCAGGAGCAGGTGGTTGTCCGCTCCGTTCAGCACCTTTTCGGCAACGCTGCCCAGGAGCCAACGCTGTATCCCGGAGCGTCCGTGGGTGGCCATGACAATCAACGTGTTGGCCTCGCCGCCCGCTTTTTCAATTATGATTTCTTCCGCCTTTCCGATCGCGACGAAAGATTTGACCTGCGATCCGTCAAACGACCGTGCAATGGTGTTGAGGTAACTCTGGCAGCTATGCATCTTTTCAGCCAAGACTGTGTCGATGTAACGACCCTGTTCGGGATCGGCCAACAATTTAACCGCATCGGCATCGACTACCTCCAGGAGATCCACAGGAATCGCCAGCCCTTTAGCCAGAAAGCGCGCGTAGGGTAAGACCTGCTCGGCCACAGTTGATCCGTCCAACGGTATCAGCATTCGGGTATACATGATCGCCTCCTGTCAGCGACACATTCATTCCAAGTCGAATTTTTTATGCCCTACTAATCTTAAATTCTTTCCTCACCCTCCGTCGCTTTCGTATTAGTGCATCGCGTACCACAGAGCGTAGACGAACTACTTCTTTTTTCTCACCCATAGTTTTCCGCAAGAAGCGAGCCAGAAGTTAAAAGAACCCAAACGGATATTTCCGCCGTCAACGATCTGTTCCCTTTTCAGAACTGCAAAGACTCGTCGCTCGTTTTTCCAGGAATGAAAATTGCCTCCCGCAGTGTGGATCCCCACGGGCAAACCCTTGGCGCCTTCCAGTACCTGTGGTGAGCCTGTCGAACCCACGCCCGTGGGGCGGAATCCTGAGCAAGAGCCGCCGGCCAAGGCCGGGGCTGGCGTCGAAGGGTCGCGGATTGGCCGCCGCGCAAGACAGGTGTCGAGAAGGTGTCAGACATTTGAGCCTCTTGCAAAACCCCGCGCGTAGTCAGATTTGCGCCAGCCGCCAGGGCCGAGCGGCGTCATGCCGGCATGCGTTGACGAAGGAGGCGTTCGGTCATTCGCAGTGACAGCTTCTCCATTTCAGTAACGATCCGATC
>JAUYJC010000560.1 GCA_030688735.1 Deltaproteobacteria bacterium | reverse complement strand
ATCCGTCCAGCGCCGACGGCGACCGGTATCGGTGACAGAAAGAATCTCTACTTCGGGTCTGTATCTATGGTCGGACATAACGTCGGACCTAAGCCAAAATCCTCAGTTCAAAAAGACGGCCCCCGGCGTAGGCTTACAATCAATGGGGCGTGGGCGGCGCTTACCCTAGTCCCGTCCATCACGCTCCGGAGCCATGGGATAGCAAGTCGGAATCGCGACCCGCGTTGCGCGCCAGTCACTGACACGTGCCGCAACGGTTTTGTTGACACAGTGTTGACACGCGGCTGGAACGCAAGAAGCCTCCCGCGAGGGATGATCTTAAGCGTTTGATCTTACGTTATTTTTTGGTTGCGGGGGCAGGATTTGAACCTGCGGCCTTCAGGTTATGAGCCTAAATCACAGCGATTCCAATAGGTTAGGCTTTTCAACGACTTACGCGCCAAGTCTTTGATTTTGCGCAATTTCCATGTTCGCATTGGGCCAGTTTCACCGACTTTGGGCAGCAAACTTGGTGCGAAACATGCATTCGCGGGTTGATGTGGCGTTGATGTAGGAGCTTTCTGGGTTCTGCAGGATCTGCATCGCAATCCGTCAATTTCGGTAATCCTGCAGCCCCAGCTCGGCCCACATCCAGCCGAAATCGTACTCGGCGATCGGGCGGTCTTCGTGCTGGGCGCTGCGGTTTTCGAGGAGCTTCAGCCATTCGATTACCTTCGCGCGCCCCGCCGCGCTGCGCACCGCCTGTCGGGGTGACTTGTCACCCAGCGCGGGCACCGGCGCATCCAGCGTCTCGCGATAGTGCTTATCCATGTAGTCGTGGGTGATCTGTCTCGCAATCTGCGGTGGGATTTCATCGGCCGCGCTCGGAACCGGCCTTGCCTCGCGCTCGGCCATCAGCTGCTCGATGGTGCGGATCGTGGTCAGGGGCGGCTTCACAAGATCACCGGCCGCACCCATCACAAGTGTCTCGACCCGTGCTGCACGCGCGGGCGAATTGGCCGAGACCAGTAGCGCCCTGCCCTTGATCTCCAGCCCTGCCAGCACGGTGCCCCCTTCCATCTGCGATTCGAGGATGAGCCCTCCAGCCGCCTTGCCCTTGCGCGCTGGACGCCGTTCAACCCAGTTCCAGAAAGTCCGGCTGGCGGGCGAAAAGTCGACAACCTTATCGATGCGCTCGGCCATTTGCTTCTGGGTCACGCCGGTTTTCAGGGCAAACCGCAGGTCGTGGAACATAACCTCGTCGCCGTCTGAATTGCAGTAGTTCGGCCGGGGCGGGTTCAGGACTCGCGACACTTCGGCGAACAGCCAGGCGCTGGTAAAGATCGGGGCACAGTCGCGCAGTTGCTCGGTCGACAGCGTCAACGGCGCGCGCTTGCCAAGCTTCACGGCCTCGCGCAGCGCCAAAGTCAGCAGTTCGACCGCCTCACCGGAAAACGGCAGGACCGCGCCCGAGATCACATGATGATCGCGCTCGGGCACAACGCGAACCGCGATCTTGTCCCACTGCCGCAACGACCGTGTTGCAGATTTTTCGCGCACGGTGACCGGTGGACCACCGCGCAAGACGTCCCGAAGCACCATCGACGCGCCCGGTTTCACGTCGCTGACCTCATGCAGGCTGACCGGCGTATCGCGGAGCGCGGCGAAATAGGCCCGGTTCAGAACGGTTTCCTTCCAACCGCGCCGTTTCAGGTAGAGATCGGCAATATTCTCATCATGGGCACCGAAGCGGCGGCCGAGGAAATCTTCGAACCCGCACCCCCAAAGCGTTCCCGACGACGGCTCGCCAAGAATATCCGCCAGATCCTCGTGGTTGATTTCGAAGGCATCAAGGGCCGCCTCGAGATGTTCCTCGATGACCTCCTGCAGCCTCTCCTTCCAGCGCTCTTCGCGCCCGATGAAGGCCAGCCAGGAGCCCCGATATGTCATTACGAACAGCCAAGGTGCCTCCGTCGATTCCGTCGTCCATCAGATAGCATTGACACCGCTTGGAGCACCAGCATGCAAGACAAATGGCTCATCAGGCGTACGCACCCGGCATTGCTGACCGTCGGCCAGTTGGGCGGGGTTCGCCGAAGCGGCCATTCGAGCACCGCGCAGCGAAGGGCAGCAGCCAGCCCTTTGCGGACGGTCACGAACGATTCAGCGTTCTGGGGTGCCAACAACTAAAAATTCCAGAACCCTAAAGTAGGCGAAAATTGCCTTAAAATATTCACAATCTGGTCGCAAAATGCCTTGTCTTCTCACGAATACTTACCGTAAGCGAAAGTAACAGCAGCGGGATAAATTGCATGAGCCAGACGTTTTGGGCACGTACGGACAGCAACAGTGCCAATAATCCTGCGCTGAACTTGACCGGCGATCCAGCGACGCAGATTACCTTTGTTCCCTCCGGATCAAATGGCGATATTTTTCTCGAATACAACGGCGGCGCTCCCGATCCCGACACGCAGGGGAATCGCGTTTGGGATTTGGCGCGATCTAAGTGGGTCTTGCGCAGAGCGGCGCGATGGATTCTTGAGCGCGGGCAAACCTCCAGGAGCCCGTTTTCCACATGGACATCTTCCTCGCTGCCTTCGATGACATCCCC
>JAUYJC010000556.1 GCA_030688735.1 Deltaproteobacteria bacterium | reverse complement strand
GACACACGTCCCGGCGCCGATCCGCAACCGCGATCGCCTGATTGGCGTTGGCGCGCCCGTGCAAATGCGTTACGAGCGCATCGCGTTTGAAAAATCGCTCATCGCTCCCCAAGGCCAACCTCTCGCCGCTTTCGTATGCCCAGGTCATCCATTGCTTGACGCAGTCCTCGACCTTACGCTGGAGCGCCACCGCGACCTTTTGCGTCGCGGCACAGTACTCGTCGATGAGCGAGACCTGAGCGAAACGCCTCGCGTGTTGTTCTACCTGGAGCACGCTATCCAGGATGCGAGTTTCACGCGCACCGGAGAACGGCGGGTTATCTCTCGGCGCATGCTATATGTGGAGCTAGATGAGGCTGGCAACGCGCGACATCTGCAATACGCGCCTTATCTCGATTACCGGCCGCTCAAATCGGAAGAGCCGTCGATACAAGCTATCCTCGATCGACCTGAGAGTGTTTGGATCACGCGTCAGCTAGAGCAAAAGGCGCAAGGTCACGCGATTGCTCGTGTTGTTCCCGAGCATCTACAGGAAGTGCGCGGCCGCCGCATTGAATGGATCGATAAGACTCGCGCGGCGGTCAAGGATCGATTAACGAAGGAGATCAGTTACTGGGATCACCGGGCCGAAGAACTGAAGCTCCAAGAGCAGGCGGGTAGAGCTAACGCCCGCGTGAATTCACAAGAAGCACGCCGCCGTGCCGATGAATTACAGGGCCGTCTGCAGAAGCGGATGGAACAGCTCGACCTCGAAGGTCAAATCTCCGCATTACCCCCGGTCGTACTGGGCGGTCTTGTAGTCGTTCCGTTAGGATTGATCAACAAACTCACTGGCCACACTGCTGCGACTTCTAAAGATAGCGTCGACAAACAGGCCGTGGCCGCGCGTGCGCGCGCCATCATCATGGAAGTAGAGCGCAGCCTCGGCTTTGAGCCTATCGACCGAGAGTTCGAGAAGGTGGGATACGATATTGAAAGCAAAGACCCAAAGACAGGGAAACTTCGCTTCATTGAAGTGAAAGGCCGCGCCTCGGGAGAGCAAACTCTCACTGTTAGTCGAAATGAGATTCTTTATTCACTCAATACCCCTGACGATTTCATTCTCGGCATGGTTGAGTTCGTCCAGGACAGCGCCCATCAAGTCCATTACTTGCGCCGACCGTTCCAGCGGGAACCGGACTTCCACGTAACCAGCGTGAACTACAATTTTCCAGAGCTGCTTGCCCGAGCGGAGTCGCCCCGATGACTCGTGGCTTTTCACGCCATGAATGGATATCATTCACGACGTGAATACAAAGACTCTGCCCCGCGCTGATCATTGAGCGCGCGCTCAAAGAAGGAAAACTCCTGTATGCCGCCTAGGTGCTTCCCTTCCGATGTCGACTGAGGAGTAAAAGATGAAACGAGAAATGAATAAGCGACTTCACACCATAGGAAACAAAATTAAGCAGGAGTACCGCGCGGAACGGGTTATTCTTTTTGGCTCTCATGCCAGGGGCGATGCAACAGAAGACAGCGACGTTGACCTGCTTGTCATTGCGCGCACGAAGGAGCGGTTTTTCGAACGAATGGCCAGCGTCCGGCGTCTCATTCGAGACTTGCGCGATGGTCTTCCCGTATCTCCGATCGTCTTGACACCGGTGGAGCTGGAAAAAAGAAGACAGGCCGGAGACCCGTTTGTCCGGGAAATTCTGGAGACAGGAGTTTCTCTGTGAGCAGCGGCTCTGGCACTTCAGTCGCCGATGAATGGGTGCAGGTTGCCCGGAAGGACTGGAGGCGTGCCGAAAGGAACCTCAAAGACCGCGACAGCTCCCATCAAGTCCATTACTTACGCCGACCGTTCCAGCGCGAGCCAGCTTTTCACGTCTCGAGCGTGAACTACAATTTTCCAGAGCTGTTAGCACGAGCGGAGGCGCCGCGATGACGGCGAAACTCCACGTGTTCGTCAGCTCAGTACAGAAGGAGCTGGAGGACGAGCGTCTCATCGTTCAGAACCTCATTAATACGGATACCTTCCTGTCAGCGCATTGCGTTCCCGTGCTCTACGAGTTTGAACCGGCGTCCCCTGACAAGGCCCTCGAAGGGTGCTTGAAAGCGTTGGACACTTGTCAGATTTATTTGCTGATCGTCGCCGTTCAATATGGCAGATTGGTTGGCGATCTCTCGATCACCCACGCTGAATACCGCCGCGCAAAAAAGAAGAAGTTCCCCATTCTTGCCTTCATCAAGGGCGATCGAAGCCTGAAACGGGAACCGGGCACCGATGCTTTGCTTAAGGAGCTAGATGCCGACGGTCCTAAATACAAGCGCTTCGGTAACGTGATCGAGCTTCAGAAAGAGGTTCGCGCCGCGCTCGTCAAGCTTCTCAAAGACCGCCACGGCATCGTTCCATCGAGCGACGAAAACGAAATCGCCCAGCAAACGATTGAGGCGACATCCACCTTTGAGTCGCAGCCGCTGACCCGAATTCGTTGGACGGATCTCGACCATTCCGTAGTTCGAAGCCTTGTCGCTGCGGCAGAGAACCGCAACGCCGCCGACCTTACTGACGCCGATCTTCTATCCGGCGCATCGCTTCGCGGTTTGATCTGGCAAGATTCAAGTTCCGGCGAACACTACGCCACGGCTGCTGGCATCGTACTGCTCGCGAAAGACCCGTCCGCAGTATTTCCGCAGTGCCGTATTCTGGCCGACGCTTACCGCGGCGCTGAAGCTGACGGCGATCCCCGCGACCATGAAGATATTCGCGGGCCGATGCCTCTCGCCGTCGATCGTGCGCTCGCCTTCATCGACGAGCCGGGGTCAGAGCCGGGGAGCCGGGGTCAGACATAACAATGACTACAATCTTTCGATTCCCGTTTTGTTTCTAGAGAATTATCCCGCGCCGTTATCAGTCTCGTTGAAAACGTCAGCGGCTGTCCGGTCGTCGTCAGTGAAGACGCGTCGCTTAAGACCCTGGCGGCTTCACGGATTGCGCGCGGGGCGAATAGAATTCATACGATCTCGTATAATCCCTCGGTCGTTACCGAACCGGGCTATTTAATTTGCTATCAGTGCGGTTTTATCCCGCGGCTCTTTGGCGTTGCCGAAAGCGACCGGGTCGATCTCGCGGGTTTCTCTGAAGGCCGGCAGATCGTTCACCGTCTTTTGACGAGCGGCCATTCGCTGTCCTGCTAATTTAGTTTTGCCTATAGTTTATCTGTGCGGGCGTTTTTTCAATCTTTGCGCCTGCGCTCCTCTTCATTTTCGTTCCAGGTTATTGTCCCGGCGGCCCATACCAGATATGGATAGCGCGGCGAGAAGCACCGCGAAAAAGATGCTTTGATCTACGGTCATCGGTCCACGACTATGGGGAAATCAGAAGCCACAAGGTATTTTGCGAGCAGGCGTCACGCTTGAGCCTGTATTTATAATAAGGATCGCCTTCGCCGGTCAACCGCCGGGCAGGCGGCGGGCGAAGCGGCGCCCCGGCAATCACACCGATAGCGAGCAAGATTTCTCGACTCACGCCGCGCCGGGTCTTTCCCCTTCTTGCGGCGGGGTTCTTGATTATGTTGGCTTGGTTAAAAGACTGATGGGATCTTCAAAGGGGAAGCTTAAGATTTGGACTGCGCGCCATTTTCTGATGCTGGCTTCAAGATCTGTCCGGCGTCATCCAGCGCTTTGTGCGAGCCCAAAAGGACGAGCATATCACCCGCCCGCAGGCGAAAATCAGCGTCAAAGCTGTAATAGAACTTCCCGTCGCGCACCGCGGCGATGACCGTCGCGCCACTGCGATTTTGCAAATCGATCTCGTCGAGGATTTTGCCGACCGCTGGCGAGCGGTCCAAGATCATATAGATATCAGCCGTAATGCCAACGAGAAAACGGTTGAGCTCGTCGAGCTGCTTTCCCTGAAAGCGCAGGCCGCGCAACATGCCGTAGTGCCCCTGGCGAATCATTTCCACTTGCAGCGAGATCAGGTTGCGCGGGATATGATAGCGGTCGAGCACCCGGGCGAAGATTTCGATCGAGGTTTCGAACTCTTCGGGGATCACTTCGTCGGCGCCGAGCCGATAGAGATGTTCGATTTCCGCCACGTAGCGGGTGCGCACGACGATGTAGAGATCGGGCCCCAGCCGCCGCGCCTGGGCAACGATCCGCACGGTCGCGCTCGGGTCCGAGATCGCGATCACTAGAACCCGTGCGCTATCGATACCTGCTTGGCGCAAGATTTCCGGCCGCGCGGCGTCGCCGAAAGAGATCGTTTCGCCCGCCGCCGTAGCGGAGCGAACTAGATCGGGGTCCAGCTCAAGAATGCGGTGGGGAACGCCCACTTCTTTTAGCACTCGCGCGAGATTGCGACCGTTGACCCCGTAGCCAACGACGATGACATGACCCCGGCCCGGCGACATAACCGCTTGCGCGTCGTCGTCCGCCGCACCCTCTTGCACAGGCGTCCCACGCCGCTGCGGGCCGCGGGCAAAATAATGGCCGATCCGGATTAGCCAAGGAGTGGCGATCATGCTGAGAATCGACACGGCGAGAAACATCTGTTCATCTTTGCCGGTGAGCAGGTCATGGCGCACGCCGCTCTTCGCCAAGATAAATGAGAATTCGCCAACCTGCGCCAAACTGAAACCCAAGATGATCGCCAGACTGATGGAGCCGAAAAGCGCCCAAAAGGTAACAATGGCTATGCCGCCCTTGAGGATCAGGATTGAGAGGAACTGCATGATTGCCGGCAAGAAGTCCTGCCGCAGCACTTCAACATCGAGCAGCATGCCGATGGAAATGAAAAATATGCCGCTGAAACAATCACGCAGCGGCAGCACGTCGGCAACGATCTGATGGCTCAACTCGGACTCGGAGATCACCAATCCGGCGACCAGAGCGCCAAGCGCCAAGGACAAACCGGTCTGCGCCGTCAACCACGCCGTGCCCAAACAAATCCACAGCACCACAAGGATGAATATTTCGCGATTTTTGAGCACCGCGACGTGATGCAGCAAGCGCGGGAGAAGCTTGCGAGCGACGATGACGATTACGAGCAACACCACGACCGCCTGCAAGCTAGCCCATAGAACGTCCCACAGCGAAGCGGTTTCCGAACGGCCTAAGACGGGCACCAGCAGCATCATCGGCACGATGCTGAGGTCCTGGAGAAACAGCACGCCGCTTACCGCCCGGCCATGAATCGAGTGGATCTCGCCGCGCTCTTGGTAGATCCGCAAAACGATCGCCGTGCTGCTCAGCGCTATCAGAAAGCCGAAAAAGATCGCCTGCGGCATCGGCGCGCCCAACGCGCGCGCCAGTGAGGTGACGACGATCACTGTGACCACAACTTGCAGCAGACCGGCCCAAATCACGCGCCGCTGCACCGAGACCAGCGCCGCCAGGGAAAACTCGATGCCGATGGTAAAAAGCAGTAATGCCACGCCGATCTCGGCCAAGATTTCGACATGGGCGAAGCCCTCGATCAGAGCCACGCCATTGGGCCCAATGACGAGGCCGGCGAGTAGAAAACCGACGATCGTCGGTAGACGCAATTTCTGGCATAAAAAGACAATCGCAATCGTCGCCGAGAGGACAATGAGCAGTTGTTTTAGAAAATCGGTTTCCATGGTCGCCGTGAAACAATGAGCCGGTAAAGAAAACCGCCTACGACTTCGGCGCGCGGTTTTGCCGCAAACCCTGGGAAAACAGATGGAGTTTGCCGGCGCTCGCCGTCAGGCCCAAACGATCCCCGCGCCGAAAAGACTCGTTCCCGGACGAGTGCAAGATGAAAATACCCCCCCCCTTGCTCGGAACCTATCCTATATCATCGACGAGATCATCGCGCTGCCAGTCGGCCCAAGATCAAGCTCGACTGAAACAGGTTATTTTTTGAAAACCAGGACAGGACAAGGCGCGTAGCGCAGAGTCTTTTCCGCGACACTTCCAAGGACCAGGTGTTTCAAACCGCCACGGCCATGGCTCCCCATTACAATCATTGAAACCCGGGACTTTTTCGCTTCTTTAGCGATGGCCGCCGCGGCGTCGCGAGCACGAAGAACAAGTGAGCGGTATTGGCGTGGCGCAATTCCCATACGCCGCGCAAGTCGCTTGATTCGCTTTTGCTCCCCTTCCAACAGTGACGAGTAAAATCCCTCCCGCAGGTAAAATGGAACCATACGGCCGGTGTCGGTGACGACGTTCAGAAGCACGAGCGTTTCTTTTTCGGTCTTGGCGATTTCCTTGGCGTGTTTGAGCGCCACTTCCGAGATCTTGGAGAAGTCTAGAGGGACAAGAATCTTTTTCGCCGGCGGCTTGGTGAAAGGGCTCTTCTTGACGATCAGCAAGGGACGGCGCGTAGCTCGCAACGTCGCTTCCGCCACGCTTCCGGCAAAAAGCCTCTGTATCCCGGTGCGTCCCTCGCTTCCCATGATGATCATCCTGGCCCGAGACTTCCGGGCTTGTTGGGCGATGGCGCGCGCGGCATCCAGACGCTCAATAAAGACGATCCGGTGTTCCTTGGCGGTCAATCCTTTGCGCTCGACCAGCTTGCGCATGGCGTTGCGGGCGCGTTCTTTGGCGATCGCCTGGGCCTTGAGGATCAATTCCGCCGATCCACTCTCTTCCGACGTGGCGGCGGCGAATGAATTGTCCGCGCTCACATGCACTAAAATCAGCCTGGCTCCTCGTCGCCGCGCGCGGGCGATCGCATAGTCGAGGGCGAGATTGGAACTTTTCGAGAAATCGACCGGGACAACATAACTTCTCATTTCGCGGCATCCTTTCTTGGTTAGTCACTCATTCTTTTGAGTCTTGTTCACGATATTCCAAGCGGTTGATTTCCCCGGTCCGCGCGGTCTTGAGCTCCAGAGCCCCTGAGCGAATGTGGAGATCGCGCTGCGGAAATGGGATTTCAATTCCATGCTCTTTGAACTTTTTGCTGATCGCAAAGTTGAGCTCGCTGCGGAGAACCCCCGGGCGCGGGGTGTAGTCGCGCGTCCAAACCCGCAAGACAAAATTCAAAGAGCTGTCGCCGAACTCCTGAAACAACACATCGGGTCGCGGCTCCTTGAGGACTCCGGAGTGATCTTGGGCCACTTCGAGCAGCAATTGCTTCACGACCAAAGGGTCCGAGCTATAAGAGACTCCCACTGGAAAATTGAACCGAACGTCACGATCCGTGTAGCTCCAGTTGACTACCGAAGAGGAGACGAATTCGGAGTTCGGCACGATGATCGCAATGTTGTCGTTGGAAACGATGGTGGTCGCCCGCAATGAGATGCTGACGACGTCGCCGGTAGTTTTCCCGACCTCGACGCGGTCGCCGACCTTGATCGGTCGTTCGAAGAGAATAATCAAGCCGCTAACGAAATTGCTCGCCACGTTCTGCAACCCAAAGCCGACGCCGATGCCGACAGCTCCCGCCAGAACCGTCAGGGCGCTGAGATCGATCCCGGCGGTCTGCAGGATGACGGCAAAACCGATCGAGATAATCAGGTAGCGAACGATCGAGCCGATGGCCTGCCGAACGCCGATGTCCACCCGGGTGCGCGCCAATAGCCGTTCCACCAGCCAAACCTTAAATTTACCGGTCAGGTAGACGAGCAGAAACGTCAGGACGACAAAATAGAGAATCGCCCACAGGGTGAAGCGCATCCCACCGATGGGCACGAGTGGTGTGTCCAAAAAAGCTCTTACCGGCGCGAAGAATGCATTTAGCACCGCCATAAACGATCCTCCGTCCGGTCTTCGACTGACCGACCGCAACCCCAAATCTTCACATGCCCGAAATTCCCAAGGGCCAAAAATACAAGATCAAAGGACTGGCTACCCCGGCGATGATAATTTCCAGCGGCAATCCCAGACGCCAGTAGTCCGAGAACTTGTAGCCGCCGGGTCCCATCACCAGCGTGTTGGACTGGTGTCCGATCGGTGTGAGAAAAGCGCACGAAGCGCCGACGGCGACTCCCATCAAGAAGGGGTCCGGTGAGGCGCCGATGCCTGCGGCCACGCTGATGGCGATGGGAACCATAAGAACCGCGGCCGCCGCATTGTTGACCAGATCCG
Organism: Deltaproteobacteria bacterium; assembly: GCA_030688735.1. GTDB lineage: Bacteria > Desulfobacterota > Binatia > UBA9968 > UBA9968 > JACPFE01. The sequence continues at coordinate 4,606 of JAUYJC010000556.1, read as the reverse complement.
ACAAAAACATCGTCGCCACCAAAACCGCGACGAGAATGCCTTCGGAAGGCATCCAACGTGAGAGGCGGAGCACGTTCAACGCGATAAGCTCGGGCTTGCGCCGGTACTCTCCAGCGCCTGCGCCACCGGGATCAACGCCCCCAGCAAAACCAAGATCGGCCAGTCGATCGCCTGGTAGGCATCGCGCAGAGAGATCAGACCGACGAGGATCATGAGGACCGCGGCAGCGACAAAGGCAATCGGGGCAGGCAGCAGTCCAATGGCAACGGCGGGAACGGCGGCTGCAAAGATCGCTATTCCCAAAACTATCCGACGCGGCTGTCCGAGACGCAGGCCCCGCTCCGCTAGTGGCAGGCATCCTAAAACCGAGATCGCCTTTTGCAGCGCCTCCGTGGCGCCCTGCAAGAGCAAAACATCACCGGCCTTGAATTGGATGCTCTTTACCCGTTCCTTTAACCGCTCTCCATGTCGGGCTACGCCGAGCAGGTTCACCCCGTAGCGCCAGCGCAGGTTGAGCGTCCAGGCGGTATTCCCCTCGAGTGGGGAGTCGGATCGGACGATCGCCTCTACAACGTCCACCTCATTCGATCCCAGAGCCTTTTCATCGAGTTCCTTTTCCAGTTCCTTACTCCCGACTAGCTCAAGACCGGCGGCATCGACGAGAGTTTTGATAGCCTCCGAGTCAGCTTCAACGATAAGCACGTCACCGGATCGAAGGATCTCAAAAGGGGACGGCGCCAGTATCCGTGACTCTCCTCGCACCACCCCGACAATGGATACATCCGCTTCGCTTGCGCTATCTAGCTCGCCCAAGGGTTTTCCGATAATCTTCGAGTCTTCGGGCAAACGAAGCTCGGTAGTGTAATCTTGAATGCGAAAAAGGTCTTCCCGCGATGCCAACCCCTTTCTTTGCGGCACAAGCCGCCAACCGATCAGCGAAATAAAAAGCACCCCGGCCAGCGCGACCCCCACCCCGACGGGAGCGAAATCGAACATACCGAAGGGCTTTAGGGCCGTCTGCGCGCGGAACGTGGATATAATGATATTCGGAGGGGTGCCAATCAGAGTGGTCATGCCTCCCAGCAACGAGCCGAACGCCAGCGGCATCAGGAGAAGCGAGGGCGGGTTGCCGCTCTTGCGGGCCATCCAGATGGCCACAAGCAAAAGCAGGGCCAAGGCACCCACGTTGTTGACAAACCCAGAGAGCGCGGCGACGAGTCCCGTCAGGGCGAGGACTTGAAGAGTCGGCCGATTTCCCACCCGCAACATTCCCTTCGCCATGACGTCCACGACGCCGGAGCTTTGCAGGCCTCGACTGAGTACCAAAACGGCGGCTACCGTCACCACCGCCGGATGCCCGAAACCCGCGAACGCCCTATCGGCAGGCACAATGCCGGCTAGAGTTGCCGCCAACAGGGCCAACAACGCCACGATGTCGTAGCGCCAGCGTTCCGTGACGAATAAGATCAACGCCGCCAGAAGCACGAGCAAAAGAATCGTTTGTTCTATCGTCATGGGAGCCAAGGCTCATGCATTCGCGGGAAGTGACATTTCAGCATGACAAACTAGAAGCCTCGGGGCGCAGGAACTTCGGGTTGCGGGCACGAAAATCGTCGGGCGTGGCGACATTTGGATTGAGCCATTCGATGACCGCGGCAAAGCCGCGGCTCTCGGAATCCTGGTGCAGGTAATCGGCCACGACGCCGATCACTGCGAAGCCCTCGCGCACCTGAAAGCTCAATGTCGGGTCTGCAATCTTACCCTGGACCACGCGCATCACGTAATCTTCCGCCGTCATCCGATGAGCGAAGCGGTGATATCCGCGCAAGCGCGCGCCCGCGCGAATGCGCAACAGCCCCAACCGTTGAACCAGGCTGCGCCGCTCCTGATAAATTTTTTTGCCGATGCCGCGCCGCTGCATCGTCGGGTTCACCATCACCTCGGCGCCGTAGAGGGTGCGGCCATGGGCGGAGTCGTGGTTGGTGAAGGTCCCGCTATGGGTGAACGAAAGCCAGTCCATGTTCATATCGTAATCGTCCCAGAGAAGGATCAGGCTCGCCGCCATCCCCACCACGCGGCCGCCATCGACTTCGATCGCGACGAATTGACCCTCGGGAAAAACCCGCAGATGAGAACTGAGCAACGCCTCGCTCCACGGGGGGCTTTCCGCATAGACTTCGCGGCTGAGCTCGGCGATGCCGGAAAAATCTTCCGGCCGAGTATTGCGCACGATGATCTTGGAGCGGGGAAGACTCAAAGGCTCACCACTTCCAGTTCGGCGAGGATATCGGCCGTGTTCCGGCTGTCGTTGAGCGGCAAGACCGTGCCGGTGGTCCTGGTATCCAGAATCGTGTGCAAGTTCAGCTCGCCGATGACCATCATCTCGGTGTTGATCGTTCCTTCCGCTAAAATCCCATCGCGAGAAAAAGAAAAATCACTGGGGGTCAATATCGCCGCCTGACCGTAGTTAAGCGATACCGCCGGCACCGCCGGAATCGATCCCACGGTGTGTGAGGTAACAACGTACATCTGGTTCTCGATGGTGCGCGCCTGCGCGCAGTAGCGCACCCGCAGCATGCCTTGGCGGTCGTCGGTACAGCTCGGCACCAGTAAAATATTCACCCCGGCCCTAGCTGCGGCGCGGGCGATCTCGGGAAACTCGACGTCGTAACAGATGGCGATGGCCACCTTGCCGAAGCTCGTCTCAAAGACGCGCAGGCGGGTCGAGGCACTGATTTTCCAGTCTTCGGTCTCGAAGCGCGTCATATGGATTTTTCCCTGCACCCCATGTTCGCCGGTTGGGGCGAAGAAATAGCAGTCGTTATAGACTTTATCCGACTTCGGGTCGAGAACCGGAATGGTCCCCGCTGCGACGTAAATGTGATTTTTCTTCGCCAGCTCGCCCATCATCTCCACAAAGCGCGGCACCTGCTGCGCGAGATCGCGAATCTGTTCCCGTATGGGCCGCTTCACGTCGCCCAGCGTCAACAACTGCACCGTGAAATACTCCGGGAACACCAACAGATTGCAGTCGTAATCCGCCGCGGTTTCGACGAGCGCCTCGACCTGGTCGCGAAATTGCTCGAAGGTCTGCACCGGTCGAATAAAATACTGCAGCGACGCAACCCTAAGGCGATCACTGGCCGGTTTCCCGTCATTCATAGATCAAATACCCTCCGTAGAATTCTATTTGTTGACGATTCGGACCGGGCCGTGAAACACAAAGCTTGCATCGCCAAGTTTCTAGCGCCCCTCGTTCGATTCCGGTCTGACATAACTCTCGATTCTGCTGATAAACCCTATGAATGCTTCGACGAGGCTCATACTTCGGCAAGCTCAGTAGAACGGAAAATCTCCAATGATTTCACACGCTCCTCCGATCGTCCTGAGGTTCTCGAAGGATGAACGGAAGGTTTTTCAGCAGAATCACTCTCCATGACTATTATTGAGCCTCAAGCTCTTTGGCTTGGTATGCAACGGCCCGCGCGGCATCTTCTCGTCTTTACGCTTCGGCGGTCTCCCGATCAAGGCGCTGGCCCTGGTGAAAAAGATGCACCCGTTCGAAATCGGCCTTCAGATTGACCGTATCGCCGCGCTGGATCTTAAAGCGCGCGGGGAGGCGCGCGACGAGCCGCAAATTACGGCACGTTAAATGAACGAAGCGATCCGAGCCGAGATCTTCGATAAAGTCCGCGGCGCCAGAAAGCCAGGCATCCTGCGGCTCGCATTCGACTAGATCCTCCGGCCGAATGCCGACGGTAACCGGCAACCCCCGATGGGCGTCCCCGAGATTCGATAAAGCGCCCGAAAAATCGACCTCAAATCCGCCCGCCTTAAGGCGTGTGCCGTTTTCATCGAGCTGCCCATCGAACAAATTCATTCGCGGCTGGCCGACGAAACCGGCAACGAAAGTATTGGCGGGGCGATGATAGATGTCTGAGGGTTTGCCTGTCTGTTGAATCGAGCCGCGGTTCAGAACGATGATTTTTTCGCCCAGGGTCATGGCTTCGGCCTGGTCGTGGGTAACATAGAGCATCGTCGCGCCCAGGCGCTCGTGCAGCTTGGCCAGCTCGACGCGCATGCTCGCTCTTAAAGTCGCGTCGAGATTCGACAGCGGCTCGTCGAACAAGAACAACCTGGGCCGGCGCACGATCGCCCGCCCGAGCGCGACTCGTTGTCTCTGCCCGCCGCTGAGTTGCTGGGGCTTGTGTTGCAGTTGCGCGTCGATCTCCAGGAGTCTGGCGACCTCCGTGACTCTTTCGTGAATTTCAGTCTTCGGCACCTTTTGCAAGCGCAGAGCGAATCCCAGGTTCTCAAACACGGTCATGTGAGGATAAAGGGCGTAATTTTGAAAAACGAAGGCGACGTCGCGCGCCCGCGGCGGCAACGGGTCGACCCGATCCGCGCCGATTCGGATCTCTCCGCTCGAAGCGGTTTCCAATCCCGCGACGATTCGCAGCAGCGTGGTGTTGCCGCATCCCGAAGGGCCGAGCAGAACGCAGAATTCGCCGTCGTCGACTGTAAAAGAGACATCACCGAGAACGCGGGTTCGACCGAACGACTTTGAAACCTTTTCTACCGAGAGTGAGGCCATCTTCTAATTTTC
>JAUYJC010000548.1 GCA_030688735.1 Deltaproteobacteria bacterium | reverse complement strand
GCCCGGGACCAAATCTCTGTGGATCGGCATCCAGCGCCTCGATGATATCGAAGCAACCTGGAAATTCATGGCCCAACACTTCGCCCCACATCTGCTCTCACCCCCCGTGTCCAGAAATCCGGGTTATGGGTAACGATGAGTCTCGGTGAGGGGGTTTTACCGATCCGTTCTGAGTTGATTCTTTATGTTGTAAGCGCATAATGTGCATTGCTAATGCACGCAATGCCGCAAAACCATAAAAATAGCCTTAAAACCCTTGGACCGCTGGCGGCTTCGCTAGTTACTACCCTCCATGATCGCAATAGGGTGTTATTCGATGCCAGGGAGGTTAAGGCAATTACCGGTTTGAGTGACGCCTCAGCCAGGAGCTTCGTGCGCTCGCTCGTGGACAGAGGCGTGGTGGCACGCCTCAAGCCTGGGCTCTTCATTCTTGTTCCGTTCGAGCTAGGAAAAGAAACCGAGTACATGGGGCATCCCTGGCTCGTGGCAAAAGCTATGGCCGGTGGAGACGACTATTATCTATCTCACGGCACCGCGATGGAGGCGCACCAGATGATCACGCAGCCACAGCTTGTGGTATATGTGAGCACCCCTAACCCGAAACGAACGCGGTCAATCATGGGAACGGAATTCCGTTTCGTCCGCTGTGCGAAGAAACACCTCTTCGGAATCGAGGAGCACTGGGCAACAAAACAGGCGAAGGCCAAGGTTAGCGATATCGACCGCACGGTCCTCGACGGCCTCAAGCAACCTGAATACTGTGGTGGCATAACAGAGGTAGCCAAAGGACTCTGGATGCAGCGGGAGAAAATCAGTCCAGATCGGCTTGTTGAATACGCGCTCCGTCTCAACGTCGGCGCTGTCCTCAGGAGGCTGGGGTACTTGCTGGATCTCTACGAGCTCGGAACCGACAAAACAGCAACGGCGCTCACGAATCAGCTTACAAATACCTATGTCCCGCTGGACCCTATTTTGCCCAGCCAGGGAAGGCATCTCCACCGTTGGCGCCTTCGCCTGAACGTTGAGCCGGAAGAACTTCTATCGGTAGTCAGGACCTGAACCCTTGATACCTCAGAGCAATCTTTCACGACTCGCGAATCGCCTGGCAAGAGCAGGCGGCCGGAGAATTCCTGAGAGCGTTCTAGAACGGGACTACTGTCTCTCGTGGTTTCTGGCTGGTCTCTCACAGAGTCCCCTGGGAGATCGGCTGTTTTTCAAGGGGGGAACGGCGCTCAAGAAATGTTACTTCCCCGATTATCGTTTCTCCGAAGATCTGGACTTTACACTCGCAGAGGAGGTGCCTTTCGAAACCATTCGCAACGGACTCGACGCGGGGTTTGAGAAAGCATACCAGGAATCCGGCGTATTACTCCGCTACGCTCGTTCCGACCGGCAGCCCCACACCAACAGCCACACGTTCTACCTGAATTATGAAGGCCCCCTGGGAAATCTTCCTTCCGGCAAAGAGGTCAAAACCGACATCACCATTAAGGAGAAGGTGGTCTTCCCAATCGAAGCGCGCCCCACGCTGCGTGCGTATACGGAGTATGAGGATCTCCCCGGCAACGCCATCATCAAGGTTTACTCACTTAAAGAAATCGCTGCAGAAAAGGTTATTGCTGTCTGCGACAGGGCAAGGAACGAGCCCCGCGATCTTTATGACCTCTGGTACTTAAGCGAGAACGCCCACGTTGACTTGATAGAAATAATCGACGCGATTGCCAGCAAGCTTGAGTTTCGAGGACAACGCCTCGAAACAATCGGCACGCAGTTGGATGCAAAACAGAACCGGCTTAGAAGATTGTGGAATCAACGATTGGCCGGTCAGATGGCAACATTGCCGGAGTTTGATGGTGTTTTTCGTGTTGTCCGGAGAGCTTTCCGTCAGGCCGGCATCGGCGCGAGCTAGTTTCTATCTTCCTGATTTGCCCCCCACCACAGACTCCGCTGAGGGTTCGGTCTGTGCAACCGAACTTACGACGAGGCCGTAGGGGTTTTTAGGATGTTGTTCAAACAGTTCAAAACAATCAAGTAATACTGAAGCCCGTTCCAAACGTTCCAATCGTTCAAGCCGTTACAGACCGGGCGGTTCAATAGTCCAAAGCTTGCCCTGAGCTTGGCGAATGGGTTCAGGTTCAACGTTCAAAGACACATAAATTTGGCGGTGGACCGCAGGGGCGTGAGCATTCTCAAAGCGCCAAATGGGTGCTAAAGGAGAACGCGACTTTACTTCCGCGCCGCCTCTTTCTCGTAAAACTTCCGCGCCCAGGCCGCGATGTCGCCGCGGCGGGCGAACCAGACTTCTTTGTGGCGCTTGGCGTACTTGATGATCTGCTCGAAGGTGTCGATGGTCGGCACCCGCGAGCTTAGGTAGCCGTGGGTGATCACGTTCATCATGGTGGGATTCTTGCGGCCGATCTTGTAGCGGTAATCGAACTCGTCCTTGAACTTTTCGAAGAAATTGTGGCGCGTGCCTTCTTCCGCCATCCGGTGGTCGTTGATCGTGTACTGGTGCGGAATCATGATCAGCATTTTGCCGCCGACCAGGCGCGGATAGGGCATCTCGTCATCGTGGTAGTCGCAGTTGTAGAGCAGTCCTGCCTCCACATTGATCTCCAGCGTGTTGTCGGTAGAGCGCACGCCCGGCGACGACCAACCCGTCGGCCGCTCACCGGTTAATTTCGTGATCGCCTCGACGGTCTTGAAGATATTTTCCCGTTCTTGCTCGCGCGTGAGCATATAGAGATACTCTCCCTGGTCCCAGCCATGCGCCACCAACTCATGGCCCTGTCCGTGGGCGTATTTGATGAGTTCCGGATAGTACTCGCAGGTGAGGCCGTTGATCGGCATGCTCACTTTCAGTTTGTACTTGTCGCAAATATCGAGCAGCCGCTTGACGCCGATTTTTCCACCGAAGTCCCTGAACGTCTCGGTGGAATAATCGTGTTTGCACACCGCGTTGGCCGGCAGCGGCGATTGCAGCGCGCCGCCGCGCGACGGCTTGCTCCGATCCCAACACTCAAAAGCGATGCCGAGCACGAAGGCGACCCGCGCATTGTTGGGCCAATGAAATGGTTTAGTTGCCATATTGAATTTCCCTCCTCGCAGCAACGGTTGACATTCAATGATGAAGCGACCTATAGCCTAAGTGATTCGACTGAGCAAGGAGGTCCAGCGCCGATGAAATCATTTCGACCCTATCCCGATCTTATTTTTTACAATGGCAAGATTCGTACTTTCGCCAGCGAGAACTCAACCTGCGAGGCGCTCGCCTGCGCCGGCGGGCGGATCGTCGCCACCGGTAGTTCCGATGATATTCGCCGTCTCGCCGGCCCGGACACCCAGACCATCGATCTCAAAGGCCGAACGACCATTCCGGGTCTCACCGACACCCATGTTCATCTTTCTGAAAAGGGCACGGCGGAGATGGAGCTGGTCGACTGTCGCGACTTTTATGTAGGCGTAAGGAGTATCGCGGATATCTTGGAGCGGCTCAGCAAGGCGGCCGGCGGCGCATCGGAGGGTTCGTGGATCGTCGCCCACGGCAGTCCGATGCAGGACTTCCGCATCAAAGACAAGCGCTTTCCCGATAAGCATGACCTCGACCGCGCCTGCCCCGACAATCCGGTGTCGATTTCGTTCGGCGCCCATGTGACCATCGGCAACAGCAAGGCGCTGGCCGCCGCGAAAATCACCCGCGACATGGCGGACCCTGCCGGCGGCCATATCAAGCATGATCCGCAGACCGGCGAGCCCACCGGCGAACTGCACGAGCGCGCCCAGTTGATCCTCAAGAAGGTCGCGCCGGAGTTTAATTATTTGCAGCTCAAGGACGGCATCGTTTTCGCGCTGAACCAGTGTCTCGAACGAGGTGTGACCACAGTGCACGACATCGTCCGCTCGGGCGAACCGGTGCGCGCCTATCAGGAAATCCTCAAGGAAGGCCGTATGCACGCGCGCGTGAGCATCTTGCCGCGGGTCATCGAATCGATGATCGAATCGAAAAGCCTGATCGAGCTGGGCCTCGTCACCGGCTTTGGCAACGAATGGTTGCGGGTTGGCGGCGTCAAGATGAGCATCGACGGCGGCATCACCGGACGCAACGCCTGTTTCTACGATCCCTATGAAGACGACGAGCATAACCACGGCATTATTCGCATCCAGCAGGACGAACTGAATGAAACGGTGCGGCGATGCCATAACGCTGGCCTGCGCTGCTGCGTGCATGCAATCGGCGACCGCGCCTTCGACATGGCGCTCAGCGCCTATGAGAACGCCATCGAGAAATCGCCGCGCAAAGACCACCGCCACCGCATCGAGCATATGGGCAACTGGCTCGCCACCCAGGAACGCATGCAGCGCATGGTCCGTTCCGGCATCATCGCGATTCCCAACATCGCCATCGGTTACTATGTCGGCGACGCGATCTTAGACTGCGTCGGCGAAAAACGGCTGACCAAAGCGTTCCCATTTAAAACGCTTTTGAAGAACGGTGTGATTATCGCCGGCGGCTCCGACTCGCCCGGCTACTGGCCCGTCGATCCTCTACGAGACATCGCCGCCTGCGTATCGCGGAAGATGCGCTGGGGCGACGTGTGGGTGCCCGAGGAGCGCATTAGCGCCGCGGAGGCCTTCGCCATGCACACAACCACGGCCTCATGGGTGGGCTTCGAAGAAAACGACAAAGGCACGCTGGAAGTCGGTAAGTTGGCCGATATCGCGGTTCTCGCCGAAGATCCCTTCGCGATTGAACCGGAGCGGATCAAAGACCTCAAAGTCGAGATGACGATCGTCGGCGGTGAAGTGAAGTATCAGGCATGAGGCCGGCCGAGCGGCGTACGGGTGTGTGAAAAACCGCGATTCGCCCTTCGACCCTTCGAGGGGCCTCAGGGCAGACTCCGATGGTCCTCATTCCAGAAAGCTCTTGAAATCGGTGTCACATAAACATGATCTCCAATATGAT
>JAUYJC010000534.1 GCA_030688735.1 Deltaproteobacteria bacterium | reverse complement strand
GAGCAGCACGTCGTTGTTGGTCCGGCGGTCCTCTTTCCAGCCGTCGACGCCGCCCCAATGCATGACCACCGGGGGCCGATTAACCCCCTTGGGAATCTGCAAGTAACCGACCACTTTCTTGCCTTCGAACGGAATCTCGATTCGTTCCAGCGGCGGCTCCATGGTCGGCCCGGCTCTGAGAAAGGTCCGCAACGCGCCCTGGTAACATTTCATTTTTTCCGGACTGCTCGGCACCGGGTAACGGCCCACCCGGTAGTACTCGTAGGCCAGATAAAAAGTCTCGCCCGCCTCCTTCTTTTTCCCCAGCTTTTCCTGCTCATCGCCCGCCGCTTCATATCTCGCGCCGATCCTGCCCCATTCCCGACCCCAAAGGTCCGGGTCGAGACTCGTCAGGTTCTTGAGCACCTGCTCGACGTCTTCTTTTTTGACGCGTTCGAACGGATTGATCCTTCCGGCGCGGTGCAGGATATCGGCTTTGATTTCTTCGAGAGATTTCTCCGCCATGTCTTTGTTCCTCCAGGTTCTGCCTACAACAACAATTTTAGAACAACTTACTCCGCGCCAAGACTGTCGCAAAAGAAAATCCGAAATCCGAATATCGAAATTCGAAACAAACTCAGAAACTGATGAATATCAAACCGGGAAAATCCAAAACACCGAATCCGAAGGACCCTTGTTTTGAATTTTGCCTGTTTTAGCCATTTAGATTTGTTTCGAATTTCGGTCCGCGGGGCCTCTTTCGTGCTTGGAATTTTTTTTGGCGCCCATGCACCTTTGTGCGCAAATGGTCTTGACCAAACAAGAACCACGATCACCCCCTAGGGTTTCGCGCCGGGCTCGCGTGCCAGCGCCTTCAACGCGGCCTTGTAAAAACGGTCGTCGATGAATTGCTCGGGCTTGAAGTTCGGCCGCTCCTTCAACAGAACGATCTCAATTTCAGCGCGCTTCATGACCCCCTCCGGATCGAGCGCAGGGACAAAGGCGTCGCGCATCAGATCATAGAGCGAAGCGGCGATCTCCCGTTGATCCATTCTCCCGTGCTTCATGATGATGTCGATGCTCCCTTCGCGGTTGGCGCGAATCCAGTAGAGCGACTTGACGACCGCCTTCACCATGCGCTCGGTCAGATCCGGTTCTTCCCTTATCGTCTTCGCGGTGGCCAACATGGCGCTGAAGGGAACGTCTTTGAATTCATCGCCGCCGTAAACCAGCCGTTTAAACCCGGCTTTCAAGAGCGGCTGATCGGTCGGCGGGGCCATAAACGCGGCAACCACCCACCCCTGCTGCAACGCGAGCACCTTGCCCGCATTGTCCGGGATGTTGATGTAGTCGGCGAAATTCGCCGGCAGGCCGTATTTGGCGAACAGCGCCTGGAGCAAACTGTAAGTGGAGCGCCGAAGGTGACGGCGATCTTCATTCCCTTCAAATCTTCGAGACGCTTGATCTCGGGGCGCGTGATCAGCCCGAAGGGGACCTGGTTGAAGATCTGCACGAGAATGCGCAGTTGCTCGCCGCGAAACATCGTCTGCATCGCCGGGCCGAACGCCGAGGAGAAATGAACCGTGCCGGAAACCAGAGCCTGGACATTGATCGCATTGCCGCGCAAGACGACGATCTGGGTATTGGGAATTCCCATCTCGTCGTAAAATTTCTTTTCCTTCCCGACAGCGTAGGCCAGGTGCTGAATGTTGCCCGGCCCCGGCAGCGAGATGTAGACGGGCTTGGTGTACTGGGCGTACGAAGAGACGGATGGAGTTAGAACGGCCATCACCACCGCCAGTCGGATTGCAATCTTCATCGGGCTTCGCTCCTCCCGGAATGACTCCCTACAGGCTCCAGACGCCTTAAGGGCTGGATTTCGCTTAGCAGATTAAGGGATTCTAGCGCAAGCCCCGCCGCAGGCGGGGATCGAGCGCTTCGCGCAGTCCCTCACCGACAAGATTGAAGGCGAGCACGACGACAAGAATCGATAGTCCCGGAATGAAAAAGAGCCAGGGCGCGTCAAAAATGAAATCTTTCCCGTCCGACAGGATGTTGCCCCAGGTGGCGTAGGGCGGTTGCACACCGAAGCCGAGAAAACTCAAGGCCGATTCGGTGAGGATCGCGCTGGCGACGCCGATGCTCGCGGAAACCAACACCGGAGCGAGGGCGTTGGGCATCATGTGGCGGAAAATAATGCGCCGCTCCGGCAACCCCAACGCCTTGGCCGCCACGACGAAATCCTGCTCTTTAAGGGAAAAAAACTCGGAGCGGACGAAGCGCGCCGTGCCCATCCAACTGGTTAAGCCGATCACGATCATGATGTTGTAAATGCTCGGCGGCAGCAGCGCGACCACGGTGAGGATAAGAAAAAACGTCGGGAAACAGAGCATGACATCGGTAAAACGCATGAGGAGGCCATCGACGGATACCGGGCCGAATTTCAGATCGCCGTAGAAACCTGCGACACCGCCTAGCGTGATGCCGATGACGATCGAAATTCCCACGGCGATAAAGCCGATGGAGAGGGACACGAATGAACCCTGGAGCATCCGTGCCAGTACGTCCCGCCCCAACTCGTCGGTGCCGAGCCAATAGCGTCCGAGCGGCGGCCTGCTCGCTACGGCCAGATCCTCCGTTGCGGCGCGCGCCATGGGCGGCCTGAACTTGTCCGTCAAGCGCACGGTGGCGGGGTCGAGAATTTGAGTCCACTCGGTCAGCGCCTTTCCCGCCAACGCGGCGACCATGAGCAGGAAAAGAACCACAATGCCTGTCATGGCAAGGCGATCGCGCTTGAGACTCTTCCAGAGTTCTCGCAGCGGCCCTTCGGACGGCGCATCGAGCGCTGGTTGTGGCCGCGATTCTACGACGTTAGAGATTGCCATATGCGTCACTACAATCGGATGCGAGGATCGGCCGCCGAATAAAGAATGTCCGACAAAAGCGTGCCGGCGAGAGTCAACACCGCCGCGATGAAATTCAACGTTAAAATGACCGGAAAATCTCGGGCGAGGATCGCTTCATAACCCAAGCGGCCTAGCCCCGGCCAAGCGAAGATCTGCTCGAAGATTACCGAGCCGCCGATGAACCCCGGCAGCATCAGGCCGAACATGGTGATGAATGGCAGCAGCGCGTTACGCAATGCGTGGGAGTATATCACTTGGTCCTCGACGACGCCCTTGGCGCGAGCCGTGCGCACGTAATCATGGCCGATGACTTCCAGCATTTGCGAGCGCACATAGCGCGACAGCACGGCAATGCCGCCGATGGCCGACATCAACGATGGCGTCACGAGGTGCCAGACCCGGTCCATCCAGCGATAGCTCGTTTCGGCGCTCTCCATACCGAAGGTTCTCATCCCGATCACCGGCACATTAAAGGTGTCCACGATCCAGAGAATGACGAGATAGGATAAGAAAAATCCCGGAATTGAGATCAGGGCATAGGCCAGGAACGTAGTCGAACGGTCGAAGATCGATCCGCGGCGCAGAGCCGCCTGGATTCCGGTCGGGAACGAAAGGCTCCAGACAATCAACGTCGCGCACAAAAACAGCGGCAGCGAGTTTAAAAAGCGCCGCCAAATCTTCGGCAGCACCGGCTGGCTATCCTTGAAGGATTTGAGCTCCCCGGTGAATAGGTCGCGCATCCAGTAGACGTACTGGAGGTGCAGCGGCTTGTCGAGATGAAAGGCGGCCCGGATGCGCGCGATGTCTTCGGGTTTCATGCGCGGGTTGGATGGATCCACCTGGCTTGGTTCCCCCGGCGCCAGATGCACGACGGAGTGGGCGAGGATCGAAATGATCACCAGGAGAAGCAGCCGTTGCGCAAGGCTGCGCGTTAAGAATGCCAGCATTTTAAAAATCCGGCGTAAATTCCAACTTACGCCATTTGTTGAAATAGTAGGTGATGTTGCCGCCCTGAGTCGGAAAGATTTTTACGTAGCGCTCTTTGCCGTCCGCCGGGCGGTCCACGATGACGATTTTTTTATCCAACACCCGAGTGGCGAGCCCGACGAAAAGGAAGGTATAGGGTTGATCCCCGGCAATGATGCGATGCAGCTCATGGGTCAGTTCACGCTGGCGTTCCCGGTTGTATTCCTGTCGAATGCGCAGAATCAATTGGTCGGCCTTGGGATTGTTGTAACCGACGAAATTGAGCTGTTGCGGCCCGGCCTGGCTGGAGTGAAAGATCTGGTAGATGTCGGGGTCGATTCCCATGCTCCAGCCAAGAATCGTGGCGTCGAAGGAGCCCGTATTGATAAAATCCTTCAGGAAAACCGCCCATTCGAAATATTGCGTATGGCACTTGACGCCGATCTTGCGCCACGCGTTTTGCACGATGGTCATGATATTTTTGCGGATGGGATTGCCGCTGTTGGTGATGAGATTGAACTCGAGAATTTTACCGTCCTTCGCCAACCAACCTTCGCTGTTGGGTTTCCAACCCGCTTCCGCCAATAACCGGCGCGCTCCCTCGGGATCGTAGGGCAACGGTTTGACATTCGGATCGTACCACTCGGTGTTTGACGGAAACGGCCCGGTAACCCGCTTGCCTTCGCCGTAAAGCAAGTATTTGGTAGTTTCATCGACATTGATGGCCATCCCCAAGGCGCGCCGGACGCGGGGGTCGGCGAACAGCGGCTTGCGGTTGTTATAGCCGATATAGGAATAACCGAAGCCAAGACTCGAAAAAACCTGGTAGGCCGGGTCCGTTTTGTAGCGCGCCACCTGATGCGGCCGGGCGTCGTAATAGTCTATGGCGCCGGCGCGAAACTCTACTTCCTGCGTCAACGGGTCGGGAACGATGCGGAAAAAATAATCCGCATACTCCGGCGGACCTTCCCAATAATCTTGGTTTCGCTTCAAGTGGATAAACTCGTCGGTCTGCCATTCGATGAAACGGAAGGACCCGGTGCCGATCGGTCGGCGATTGAAGTCGCTGTCGCGCACGCCAAAAGCGGCTCGCGCTTCGGTCGATAAATGACGCCGGTCCATCTCCTCTTTTAGAGCCCGTTCATTGAGCAGATGCTCCGGCAAGATTCCCATGGTCCAGGCGTAGATCGCCGGCGAAAACAGCCGCTTGTAGATCACCTTCACTTTGTAAGGATCGACGATTTGAATCTCATTGATCGGCTCGAAGTCCGAAGTGCGCGGCGAGAGGTTTTTAGGATTCATGATCGCGTCGTAGGTGAATTTTACGTCCCGGGCGTCGAATTCATGTCCGTCGTGAAAGCGCACCCCCTTTCTCAAGTTAAAAACAATCACCGGATTGTGCTCGACGACGGGAAGGATTTCGCCAAACCGCGGCTGAAGTTTTTTCCGTAGTCCGGCCTGGCTCACGGAAATATGCTTGTCGTAAGGAAACTCTTCGAAGTAGTGTTCGCCGAGAATCGGCAGAAGGCGGGCAAATAAATCCTGATCGACTTCGTTCAGTACAAAGGCGATGCGCTCGGGCAGTTGGACGGCAATCTCAACGTCGGTGACTTTCAGATCACCGCCGGGCTGTTTTTCCGGCAGCGCGAGCTTTACCACCCGGTTTTCGGCGGGCAAGAGCCGCGTTTCCCGGAGGTTCTTTTTCAATTCCGGGAGCTTGCCACCATCGAGGGCGCGTTGAATTTGGCTCAGCAACTCCGCGCCGCTCGCCCGGGCGCCGTTCGCGAGGCGTTTTTCCGAATTAACCAGGAGATAAGCTTCTTCGGTGATCTCCCAATCCGTCGCCAACCTGCCGCGGAGCGCGAGTTTGTCGTCGTAATCGAGCAGCCCATCGAAAACCAAAGCCACAATACCGCTACTGGCGGAGTCGGCGTTCAACGTCGGATTGAGGATTTTGGCATCCCCGATGGAGGCTTCGACATAGGTGCGTAACCGGTTGGGGTTGCCAGCCGCTTGTTTATCGTAGGTCGGGACCCAAACGAACGACTGCAGCAGGGCCAGAACAAACAGAGATGGAACAACGATCAGCAGACGCTTCAGCAACATGACGGCTTCGTGATCGGTCGTCGAATCGTTCAGCCCGGCGGCGCCCCGAGCGCTTCGATGGGCAGCTCCTTGGCGTTGGCCGGTTTTTGCTGGGAAAACAGCTCGGCGGCAAACGCGGCATTGATCTCCGGCTCTTCGTAGGCGATCTCCAGGGATCTTTGCTGACCCGCCGATTCGAAAATGATCTTGAGCGGGAAAAGCCCCGCCGGAGTGGGCGAAAAATTTTCGAAAGCCGCGCTCAACTCGGGACTCCCGTCGGGGCCCAACCGGTGCCACCGGACCGGAAGCCCGGTCTGGAGATCGAAGGTCACGATTTCTTTCCCCTGGCCGCCGCGGTCCCGGTAAAGCGAGCCCCCCGCGGTCTTCCAATCGGAGCCGGGCGCGACCGGCGGCAATCCCACCAGTAAGCGGGTCATCTCGTCGAGCTCCAGCGGGATACGAGTGTAGCGGAAAAGGTTTTCTTTCGAGCTCTCACCGCGAATAAAAACGCCTTCTCGCGGATGAAACCCGGCGATCTGATCGCCATTCACCGTCACTATCAGGATCACTCCGAGCATCGAAAGCGTTTCCAGCCGGGCCCGGTCCGGCCTTTGGACCAAAATGGCTTCCTGAAATCCTTGTCGTCCTTCCGGCCCGCGATACGAGATCGACGCCAACGAGCGCACGGAACGAAACTGTCGATCTCGTTGGTCAAGAATCTGCAGCAGCTTTTCCGCGCCCCAGCCGGCCACCGGAGGCTCTTCTAGGATCTGCGGGCTTGGCGTCTGGATCAGCGGGGCGAACGCCACGCAGCCGGTCAGAAACCCTGATAGCAGCGTCAAAACAAATCGTTCGGCCAAGCCCCCGGACGCGCCTTTTACCGGCACCCGACATGGGCTCAAATCTTTTTCTCCAGCCGTTGGATCTTCTCGCGGATGCGTTTGATCTGATCGTTTTCTTTGGTTTTCTTCAGCGCCTCGCGGTAGCGGGCCACGGCCCGGTCCGGCCTGCCGACTTTTTCGTAAGCGTCGCCGAGGTGTTCGATGATCGTGGGATCGTCCACGGTGATCTCCACCGCCCGTTCCAACTGCTCCACGGCGCGCGTAAAGTCGCCCTTTTGATAGTAGACCCAGCCCAGGCTGTCGATGTAGAAGCCATCGTTGGGCGCGATCTTCAGCGCCCGCAAAATCAAGCTCTCGGCCTCGTCGAGCTGCACGCCCATTTCCGCCCAAGTGTAGCCAAGGTAGTTCAGCGCCGGGGCGTTCTGCGGGTTTAGCTCGATGGCCTTTTTCATGCTCGCGATGGATTTGTCCTTGTTCTTGTTCTCATCATAAAGGGCGCCCAGTTGAAAATGCGCCTGGTCGTTTTTCGGGTCGATGGCGGTCACCCTCTCCATGGCCTGGATCGCCTTGGGATATTCCTTGGTCTTGCGATAAAGCGATGCGAGCAAGGCATGAATCTCCTTGCGGTCGTTTTTCTTACGGAGCGCCGCTTGCAAAGCCTCGATGGCCTTCTGAATTTGTTCCCGGCGGTCGTAGATGTAGGCCATCTGAACCCGCGCGTCGATATACAACTCGCTCTTTTCCGCAATGCGTCCGAACTCTTCGAGCGCCCTGTCGTCGGACTTTAATTCAGCGTACGCCGCGCCGAGATAGAACCGGGCGCGCTCATTGTCCGGGTCGCCGGCCAAGACTAAATTGAACTCCGTCGCCGCCCGCTCGAAGTCGCCTTTCTCGAATTGGATCAGCCCGATCTTGATGCGGGTCTCGCGCGGGTCCGCCTCCGCGCCCTCCAGTTTTTGGAATTGCGCCAAGGCATCGTCCAGCTTGTTCTGACCGACGTAGAGCTCGCCCAGGCGCTTGCGCGCCCAGACATTTTGCGCGTTTACTTGCAATAATCGCTGGTAGGTCTGGATCGCGTCCTCGGTTTTGCCTTCCAGCTCGTAAACCAGCGCCAGGTCCATCAGGGCGGCTTCGGATTTGGGATTGAGCTCCAGCGCCTTGCGATAGCTTTGCTCGGCGGCGAGATAAAGCTTGCTCTTGGCGCGAACGCGCCCCAGGTAGTAATGAGCAAGGCCGGAGTTGGGGTCGAGCTTGAGGAGATCTTCGAGGTGCGTCGCCGCCCGAGCGGTATCATCGAACTGCAGGTAAAGCGCCCCCAGATATAGCAGCGCTTCCTGGTTTTTTGGATCGAGCTTTAGGACTTCCTGGTACTCGTTTAGTCCTTTTTGAGCTTCGCCCAGGGACGAATAAAGCCCCGCTAAAAGCAGGTGATTGTCGAGGTTTTTTGGCTCGCTGGCGGCGGCCGCCTCAGCTTCCACTAAGGCTTTTTTTAAGTCGCCCTTGCGCAAATACAGCGTCGCCAAGCGGAAACGCAGAAAACCGTCGTCAGGATTGGCCTGGGTCGCCGCTTCGAATTCTTTCAATGCCTGGTCAAACTCGCCTTCGCCGAGCAGCAGATGGCCGATCAGGAAGTGAGATAGTCCGCCGGCCTCCGCCGGAACTTCGGTCTTTTTCTCGCGTTGAAAAGGCGCTTCGGGCGACCATGCGAACCCATCGGGGGGAGACCTAAATTCAGGCGCCGCGGTGGCACAGCCTGACAAGATCAAAAGGCAAATCGCCCCTCGAATAAAACGTGTAGGCATTGGCAAAAGGGTTAACATACCGGACCCAGTGGGTCAACGTAACGAAATGGTAGCTTCATTCACCGGTACAATTGTGCTAATTCTCGGCTAAACAGGGCGTAAGGGAGTCAATCGCCCGTGCGCCGGCTTATTGTATGACATCTAAGTCCCGCCACCAAGTGGAAAAAGAGGTTCTTAATCTACGCCGTGAGATCGATAAGCACAACTACCAGTACCACGTTCTCGACGACCCCTTGATCAGCGACGCCGAATACGACCAATTGTTTCGCCGGTTGCTGGAACTTGAAAAAGAGCACCCTGACCTCGCCACAGCCGACTCGCCGACCCAAAGGGTCGGCGCGCCGCCGCTGGATAAATTCAAAACGGCGCCGCACACCCTGCCGATGCTCTCGCTCAGCAACGCCAATGACCAGGAAGAAATGCGCGAGTTCGAAGAGCGAATCCAGCGTTTCCTCAAGACGACTGAAGCCATTGAATATGCGGTGGAGCCAAAGATCGACGGGGTCGCCGTGGAGCTGGTTTACGACGAAGGACACTTCGTCGTCGGCTCGACCCGCGGCGACGGAATCAACGGCGAAGACATCACGCTCAATTTAAAAACCATTCGCTCGATCCCGCTCACCCTGCGCCGCGACAAACGCGATCCAACGACGCGCCTGGAAGTCCGTGGCGAGGTGTTTCTTTCGCGGCAAGCCTTTCAGCAAATGAACCAAGAGCGCGAAGAGGAAGGCCAACCGGCCTTCGCCAATCCGCGCAACGCCGCCGCCGGATCGTTGAAGCAATTGGATTCGACGATCACGGCGAAGCGCCCGCTGGATATTTTTTGTCACGGCATGGGCGAGATCGCCGGCGCGGACTTCGCCAGCCATCTCGATTTTCTCCAGGCCCTGCGAGATTGGGGCCTCAAGCCAGTGCCCGGCGCTCGCTCCTGCCATGGACTCGAGCGGGTGCTGCGATATCGCGATGAGATGGAAGCCCAGCGCGACGACCTGCCGTACGAAATCGACGGTTTGGTCATCAAAGTAAACAGTCTGGAACTCCAGCGGCGCTTGGGTGAGATCGCGCGCTCGCCGCGCTGGGCGATCGCCTACAAGTTCAAGCCGCGCCAGGCCACCACGCGCATTCTCGACATTCAGGCAAACGTCGGGCGTACCGGCACGCTGACGCCCGTGGCGAGCCTGGAGCCCGTCCCCATCGGCGGCGTGACGGTGAGAAGCGCCTCGCTGCACAACATGGACGAGATCGAGCGCAAGGACATTCGCATCGGTGACACCGTGGTCGTCGAACGGGCCGGCGACGTGATTCCTTACGTCGTGCAGGTTTTGGCGGAGAAAAGAACCGGCGGCGAGAAACATTTCACTATGCCGGAGCGTTGCCCGGTGTGCGGCGCGGCGGTGTTCCGCGAAGATGGGGAAGCCGCTTACCGCTGCGCCGGTATCGCGTGCCCGGCCAAGCTCAAAGAGAGCCTTAAATTCTTTGGGTCGCGCGGTGCCCTGGACATCGAAGGACTGGGCGAAAAACTCATCGATCAACTGGTCGAGCGCGGCATAGTCAAAGACATCGCCGATCTTTACAGCTTAAGCAAAGAAGAGCTGGCCAACCTCGATCGCATGGCGGAGAAATCGGCGCAGAATCTGCTTGACGCCCTGGCCCGCAGCAAAGAGGCGACACTGCACCGCTGCTTGACGGCTCTCGGCATCCGCCATGTGGGCGAGGCGACGGCAAAACTTCTGGCGGAACAGTTTGGCGATTTACACTCGATCATGGCGGCCACTGAAGAGCAGTTGACCGAAGTACGCGAAATCGGTTCAGAAGTTGCGAAGAGCATCGCGCAATTTTTCGCGCAACCGCAAAACCGCCAAGTCATAGAGAAGCTGATTCAAGCAGGCGTAAAGTTCAAACGCGAGCCTAAGAAAGAGGGCAAACTCACTGGCGCAACCTTTGTTCTCACCGGCGGCTTGGGAGGGATGTCGCGGGTCGAGGCGCAAAAACGGATTGAGGCACTGGGGGGACGGATAGCGTCGAGCGTTAGCCGGAACACGACCTACGTGGTCGCCGGGGCCGAGCCGGGCTCCAAACTCAAAAAAGCCCGGGAGCTGGGAGTGCAAATTCTTAGCGAAGAGGAATTCTTAGCTCTGCTGGAGCGCTAGCGACCCGTGTCAGAAGTTCGCAAAAGAAGTCGGTGGCCTCTCCTCCGATAGGGGTCGGGAACGGCTCTCGCCGTCCCCGCCCTCCGAACCGTGCGTGCGGTTCTCCCGCACACGGCTCTCCAGTCGGTAGTTTCCTCATCGGGATTGGCTCGCCAACTCACGGGCCGTAACCA
>JAUYJC010000531.1 GCA_030688735.1 Deltaproteobacteria bacterium | reverse complement strand
ATGCGCTTTATCAGAATATCGGACTCCGGCTGCCGACGGAGAGCGTTGCCGGTAGCTTGAACAAACTGTTCGGCTTCAATCTGCCGATCGGAAAGACATCAGCGTTTAAGCGAATGGCAGCGAGAGCATACGAGGATAGCTACAACGCACTCGTAAAGAGCCTGTGCAGTGGTCGATTGCTCCATGCCGATGAGACAAAGGTCAGTGTCAAGGGCAAGACCGGCTTCGTGTGGGTTTTTACCAACTTGGAGGAGGTCGCCTACATTTATAGTGAAACCCGCGAGGGTGACTTGCTTCATACTTTGCTCAAGGACTTCACGGGAGTCTTGGTGTCCGATTTCTACGCGGCCTACGACGGAATTCGCTGTCCCCAGCAGAAGTGCTTGATCCACCTCATTCGAGACCTAAATGACGATGTCTTGAAGCATCCCTACGACGAGGAGCTGAAACGGCTCGCCCAAGCCTTCGCTGGTTTGGTCAGGCCGATGGTGGGAACCGTGGATCGTCACGGCCTGAAGAGCCATTTTTTGAGGAAGCATAGGGTGTCGGTAGATGGGTTTTACCGACAGCTCTCCACCATGGCGCTCCAGAGCGAGGCAGCGGTGAAGTTAAGAGACCGGTTCCAGAAGAATCGGGAAAAGTTATTTACATTTTTGAGCTTTGATGGAGTGCCGTGGAACAACAACAACGCCGAGCACGCGATCAAAGCCTTCGCCACGCTTCGGAATGTCATCGGGGGGAGCAGCACTGAAAAGGGGATTCGAGAATATTTGATTCTGCTGAGCATTTGCGAAACGTGCAAATACAAGGGGCTGGACTTTCTCGATTTCCTTCGCTCGGGCGAAAAGAACATCGACGCGTTTGCGTCGAGCCGGAGGAGGCGACGACTGGCGGGCCCGAGCACGCGGAGGACGGCTTGTCCGCAAGGCGCTCGGCATCAAGATTCCCAACTCGATCCCGCTACGCGCCGACAAGGTGATTGAATGACGACTCTGTCTGCTGTGGATCGAAAGCTGCCACTACTCATTGCGGCGGCCTGAGAGACCCGTAACTTCTGCCAGGGGCAAGTTACGATCTGCGACGACCTCGGTGAAAATCCGTCGTCGCAAAACGTAGAGTCTTGGGCTCCCCGACCGGCATAACGATGGTCGCCCGCCCCCATTCACGCAACTTTGGAGATGTTGGTAGAGTAGAGGACAGGCTCAACATTCGTCAGGTCAATCCTTGGCAGTAGCCGCCGTTTCCAGCTTCGCAGCACTGAGGATTAGGCCCGGGCATTGACCTCTTGCGCTCTTGCTAATTTTCTAGTCCGAACAGCTGGACGGCTCCCTTTCTTGCAGAATTAAATCCAACCTGACAGGCTGCCCTAATCAATTCAATTGCGAGGTAGAAAACCAGATCCATGAGCACTGAACCCAATAAAATTATCTATTCGATGGTCGGTGTCAGTAAATACTACGACAAGAAGGCCGTCCTCAAAGACATCTATCTCTCCTACTTCTACGGCGCCAAGATCGGCGTGCTCGGTCTCAACGGATCGGGCAAGTCGTCGTTGCTGCGCATCATGGCGGGCGTCGACAAGGAGATCAACGGCGAGGCCGTGCTCTCGCCGGGCTACACGGTCGGTTTTCTGGAACAGGAACCGTTGATCGACGATTCGCGCACGGTGCGCGAAGTCGTGCAAGAAGCCGTGCAAGAGACCGCCGCTCTGCTTAAAGAGTTTGAAGAGATCAACGCCAAGTTTTCCGAATCGATGTCCGACGACGAGATGAGCAAGCTGCTCGAGCGCCAGGGCGTGGTGCAGGAAAAACTCGAACACCTGGACGCTTGGGATCTCGATGCGCGCCTGGAGATGGCGATGGACGCGCTGCGTTGCCCGCCGCCCGAGACGCCGGTGAGAATCCTATCCGGCGGCGAGCGGCGCCGCGTCGCACTATGCCGATTGCTGTTGCAAAAGCCCGATATACTTCTGCTCGACGAGCCGACCAATCACCTCGATACCGAGTCGGTGGCCTGGCTCGAACATCATTTGCAGAGTTATCCCGGTACGGTTATCGCGGTAACCCACGACCGGTATTTCCTCGACAACGTCGCCGGTTGGATTCTCGAACTGGATCGCGGCCAGGGCATCCCGTTCAAAGGCAATTACACCTCTTGGCTGGAACAGAAGCAGGAGCGGCTGCGGCGCGAGGAAAAGTCCGAGAGCGAAAAGCAGAAGACGCTCGATCGCGAGCTCGAATGGATTCGCATGTCGCCCAAGGCGCGCCGCGCCAAGGGCAAGGCGCGCATCAACGCCTATGAAGCATTGCTCGACCAAGCGTCGGAAAAGCGGCGCGAGGATCTGGAGATTCCCATTCCTCCTGGGCCCCGCCTGGGCAACGTCGTGATCGAAGCGGAAGGGCTAAACAAAGCCTACGGCGATCACCTGTTGATGGAGGACATGACGTTTAAGCTGCCGCCCGGCGGCATCGTCGGCGTGATCGGTCCGAACGGCGCCGGCAAGACGACGTTGTTTCGCATGATCACGGGGCAGGAGAAGCCCGATAGCGGTACGATTCGCGTCGGTGAGACGGTCGCCCTAGGATACGTCGATCAGAGCCGCACGCTCGATCCGAAAAAATCGATCTGGGAAGAGATCGGCGGCGGCGCGGACCTCTTAAAGATCGGCACGCGCGAGGTGAATTCGCGCGCCTACGTCGCCCGCTTCAACTTTTCCGGCACCGATCAACAAAAGAAGGTAGGCCAGTTGTCGGGCGGCGAGCGCAACCGAGTCCATCTCGCCAAGATGCTGAAAGAGGGTGCCAATGTTTTGTTGCTCGACGAACCGACGAATGATTTGGACGTAAACACGCTGCGCGCGCTTGAAGAGGCCTTGGAGAATTTCGCCGGCTGCGCGGTGGTAATTTCCCACGACCGCTGGTTTCTCGACCGGATCGCGACCCATATCCTCGCCTTCGAAGGCGACAGTAAGATGGTCTGGTTCGACGGCAACTATTCGGAATACGAGGCCGATCGAAAGATGCGCCTCGGCGCCGCCGCCGAGCGGCCGCATCGGATCAAGTATCGCCAGTTGACGCGCGCGTAGATTCTTACCGTCAAAATGTTGAACAGAACGACTTCAAGAGAATTTGTCGGGCCAAGACGCCCCCAAAACAAAATCCGAAATCCGAATATCGAAAGAAGCCCCGCGGACCGAAACAAATTCAAAGACGTCAAACCCAATTACGAAATCCGAAACGACCTGGTTTGGAATTTTGTGCTTTTTGATCATTTAGATTTGTTTCGAATTTCGGATTTCGAGCTTTCAATTGGTAATTTTGTTTATGCTTGGCGTGCTTTGCCCTTCGATCTTACTCAGGGTGGTGAGGTTCTCGAACCACGCCTTTGCGCGAGTCACAGTGTTTCCGATCCCGTTTTCATCGCACCAAAATTTCAAATATCTTTGCGTAGCATTTAGGGTCGTTGGGGGCGAGCCAAATTCTGGAGTCCATCTGCCTATTCCTTGGGTCCTTATTTGACAAAGCATAGGACTTGAACTAGGTGAGTGTGAGAGCGGTAAAACGGATTCAGATCATGTCCGAGAATAGCCCGACAGACCATTTATGGAGTTAATCTATGTCCAACAAATCCAGCGCTCTGAGCGGAATCTGCCTGTTCATCCTCCTTTTTCGGATTTTGCCGTCGCTGGCACAAGCCGCTGAGTTCCGCCCGGTCGTTTCGCTGAGCAGCCCCAGCGCGAGCAGCGTCTACGCGGTGGTTTTCCGGATCGCCGAGGAGCAAGGTTACTATCTGGACGAAGGTCTCGACGTGCGGATTTTGTCGGGGGTCAAGACCGCCACCAGCGTTCAGATGCTGGTCGGGGGAAGCGTAGACGCAACCCAAACCGTCGGCCCCACCACTCTGGCGGCAATGCTCCAAGGGGCGGCGCTGAAGATCGTCATGGTTTTCAACGACAAACCCGCCTACGCGCTCTACTCGAAAAAAAGCATCCGGGGTTTTTCGGATCTTAAGGGCGCCAGGGTCGCCAGCAGCACGCCGGGCAGCACCAACGATCGGCTTTTGAAGATCGTTCTAGAGCGCAACGGCATTGACTGGAAAAGAGATTTGCAGATCGTCTACATTGGCACCTCGGACGTGGCGATCAAAGCGTTGCTGTCCGGCTCGATCGACGTGGCCGTCTTGAGTCATCCGGGGAACCTCATAGCCAAGGACGCCGGGTTCGTCGAGCTGACGAGCTTTGAAAAAGAGGTAGGCGCGTTGACAGGCGGCGTGGCCGTCAGCGAGTCGTTCCTGACCAAGAGACGCGACGCGGCGGTGCGCTTTCTTCGCGCCACGTTGAAGGCGCTCAAGTTTTTTAAGAGCAACCGGGAAGGCTCGGCCAAGATCATGGCCAAACACATGATTCTATCTTACGAGGCGGCACTTAAGACCCACGACGCAAGTGCGCGCTTTTTCGTTTCCGACGGCCTGATATCGGAAGACTTTCAAGACCAGGTGCTGGATTTCGAGCTGAAGGCCATCGGGACGGATAAGAAAATATCGCGAGAGCGGGTTTTCGATTTCTCGATCATGAAGTCCCTGGCGGCGAAGTGATAAGGGCCATCCCGCCGATGGCCTGCCTCGCCGACGCCGCGTCGAACATGAAGGGTGAGAAAATCAAACTGTTGCTCAGGTTCGTTCCGGCAGCTAGAAGGAGTTCGTCATGACGCACCATCCTTTCTTAAACGCGACTCGTTTCGCTTTGCTCCGCATAGTTGGATTTACCGCGTTGGCGCTCGCGCTTGGGACCCTGCCCCGGGCCGTTTTCGGCCAGTCGACCACCGGGGCATCGAACGTAAAAATTGGCATCATCGGCTCCGGCAATATCGGCGGCACGGTGGGGACGCTGTGGGTGAAAGCCGGTCATCCTGTGCTGTTTTCGTCCCGGCATCCGGAAGAACTCAAACCACTTGTCAACGGTCTCGGCCCGTTAGCCCGCGCCGGCACGGTCAAGGAAGCCTTTACGTTCGGCGACGTCATTCTTATCGGTGTGCCATACGGCGCTTACCCGCAGCTCGGCAAGGATTATGCGCGTGACTTTACCCGTAAAATTGTGCTCGACGCCGGAAACGCGGTCCTGAGGCGTGACGGTGAGATCGCCAACGAAGCACGTGAGCACGGCATCGGCATCACGTCGGCGAAGTATCTGGCTGGGGCGCGCATCGTCCGCGCGTTCAACACGATGAGCTTTCGCAAGCTCGCAGAGAACGCCAACCGACCTGGAGCGCGCATGGCGATTCCCATCGCAGGCGACGATAAGGAGGCGCTGGCCGTCGCGCAGACTCTCGTCAGAGACGCCGGATTCGATCCGGTCATTATCGGCGGCCTCGAAAGCGCCAAAATCTTCGCGCAAGGCGGGCCCTTGTACGGGCAAAACATCACCGCTCAAGAAATGCAGCAGCGCCTCAAGACGCTGCGGTGAAGCGAAATTTTTTCCTGCCAGCGGTCGGCCCCACGAAGGACTATCTCTGCGATAGATACTTCGCGGGAACACTCTCGACTAGAAAAAGCGGCCCGGACTGGTAGAAGCGAATTCCCTCGGTATGGGCCGTCGCGGCATCGACGACGATGATCGCCGGCGCAGGATCGCGCCTTTCCCCTACGGCCCGAGCTTCTTCCAAGGAAGCGCTCAGATGAATATAGCGCCGGTCGCGCGGCTTAAGGCCGCCCTGCAGGATCGATTGCGCAAGATCGCGCGCGGTGCCGATATAAAGCTCCGCCGGCGGCTCGGCCGCTTCCGGTCCGAGATCCACGGGAAAAGAATGGCCGTAGGTGGCCCGGACTTTACCCTCTTTGAGTTCGAAGCGTTGTTTGTCCGGCTCCTCGACAACCCGGCGAATTTCCTCCTCGGCAACGTCTGGAAACCGTTCCTGCGCCATGTACACGAGGTCGTCCCAGGAGACGAATCCCCGCCGGTCAAACGACAGTGGATATTCCCGCGGCTGGTGGCGCAAGAGAAAACTTAAGAAACGGGAGATGCGTTCTGCTGGAACCAATCGCGCCTCCTCACACGCCTTTTTTTTGGCCGGTAATCAGATCGTAGACGTTGCAGGCGATGCCGGTGGCTTCGTAACCGTCCATGCCGGCGGCCTGGGCGATGGAGAACATCTGGTAGGCCAGGGCGACAAAGGGCATCGGCACTTCCATCTCGCGCGCCATGTCGAGGCCGAAGCCGACGTCCTTGGGCATCCAGGACTTGCGCGGCTTGTACTTGCGGCTGACGACGATTTCCATGATCCGGTCGATGGCGACGGAGTCCTGCTGCGAATTTTTCAGGATCGTGCGAAAAGTATCTTCCGTGAGACCGCCCTTCTTGAGCCACGAGCAAGTCTCCACGAGGCTCAAATGTTGCACCGCGGCAAACATCGCCATGGCGTTTTTCACGAGCTTCGCGTTGCCGAGCTCGCCGACGTGCAAAATCTTGTTGCCCATCGCCTTGAATACCGGCTGATGCTGATCGAACAACTGCTTGGACCCCGATATCCATAGCGATAAAGTCCCCGCGGCCGCCGCCTCTTCCACGCCGCCCGCCGAGCCGTCTAGGACGGTCCAGCCTTTTTTCGCAAGCTCGGCGTTCACCCCGACGATGGTTTTCTTATCGATGCTGCTGAAATCAACCCAGAGCTTGGCGCCACCGGTCGCTTCGTGCAAACCGCCTTGACCCAAACCGACCGCATGCACT
>JAUYJC010000519.1 GCA_030688735.1 Deltaproteobacteria bacterium | reverse complement strand
CGCATTGACGCAGTGTTTGCACACGTCGCTCATCAGGAGCCAGCGGCCGTCCTTGCGATCTTCCGTGAACTGCTCGATGAATTTCACGTGGCGCCAGTGGATGCCGTCGAGCGCACGCGTGTTGTCGTAACTATCGCCGCTCAAAGTGTTCAGTCCCCCGTTGGTGCTGGGGAGCTGGTTCCACTCTTTGCAGGCCACTTCGCATGCTTTGCAGCCGATGCACACCGTCGTGTCGGTGTAAAATCCCACGGGTTCAGCCATAAATCGCTCCTCTTCGCTTCGCGAATCTCAGATCTCAAATTTCAGATTTCATAATTGAGATATGAGATTTGAAATTTGTCATTCGAAAAAGCTACGCTTTTTCGACGTTGCACACGAGCGCTTTTCCTTCGTGCATCGAAACGTTTGGATCGGCAATGAGAGAGGTCAACTCGTTGACGACGTCTCCCGTGGACAGCCCTCGTAACCCCAGTGCCAGGGCATGCCGACCTGGTGGATGACTTTGCCGTCGATGGTAAAGGGCCGCATCCGGCGCGTAACCAGCGCCTTGGCGCGGATGTGCCCGCGCGGGCTGGTGATCTTGCACCAATCGAGATTCTTGATGTTTTTCTCCTGGGCCAACTCGGGGCTGATCTCGACGAATAGTTCGGGCTGCAACTCGGCGAGCCAGGGCAGCCAGCGGCTCATGCCGCCCGCCAGGTAGTGTTCGGTCAGCCGGTACGTAGTCAAGACATGGGGGAACTTCGGGTCGCCCATCTTCGCCAGATCATTGCCGGCACTTTTCCAATGTTTATAGACCGGGCTCGTCTGCTGTTTGTAAAGCGAATTGGCGACCGGCGATTCCACCGGCTCGTAGTGCGTCGGCAGCGGCCCGTCCACGAGCCCTCCAGGCACGAAGAGCCAACCGAGCCCGTCCGGCCGCATGATAAACGGCGCGGTGCCGGGGAGCGCATCCATGCCGGGAGCGCCCGGCTTGGCCTTATCGGCCGGCGGTTTCGCCCCGATGTAATCCGGCACATCGTAGCCGACCCACTTCTTTGCCTCCGCGTCCCACCATACCCATTTCTTTTTTTCGCTCCACGGATTGCCCTCGGGATCGGCCGAGGCACGGTTGTACATGACCCGACGATTGGCCGGCCATGCCCATCCCCAGGTGAGCTGCGCGCCGGGTTTGCCCGGTGGGTCTGGGGTGCGTCTGTCGGAGAGGAGTTTTCCCACCCCCGGATAGACGCCTGAATAGATCCACGAAGCGCAGGTCGTCGAGCCGTCATCCTTAGAGCTCCCCGAAACCGACGCAATGGCGCGCCGGATCGTCGGTGAAAAAGCCGTTGATCTCCTTCAGGATCTTCAACACCGAAGGCTCGCCTTTCTTTTGTTCGGCTTCGTTTTCATGCTCGTAATCCCACACGACGTTCTTCCACCCTTCATCGCGCGGCAGTGTGGAATTGGCGTAAAGCTTCTTAAGTCGCTTGCCGAGGTCGTAGCTGAACGACGTGTCCGACCGGCAGTCGCCGGGAGCCTCGGCCGCTTTATGATGGAATTGCAGCAGGCGCTGGGTGTTCGTGAAGGTGCCCTC
The DNA here is from genome assembly GCA_030688735.1 of Deltaproteobacteria bacterium. Classification (GTDB taxonomy): domain Bacteria; phylum Desulfobacterota; class Binatia; order UBA9968; family UBA9968; genus JACPFE01. The sequence continues at coordinate 12,567 of JAUYJC010000519.1, read as the reverse complement.
GACCTCGGCGACCTGCGTGGCCGGTAAGAAGAAAACCTCCGTTTTGATGTCCGCCGTCTTCACCTCGCCGTTCTTGACTTCGGGCGCGTTTTTCCAGTAGGTCGTCGTCTCCGTAACCCAGTTGTCCTTCACGACCAGCCATTCCAACTTCCCGAGCCCGGCCCGCTCGAGTTTGGCGTTGATCGAGGTGGCAGGGTTCTGCCCGATGCAGATCATTCCTTTCACCTTGCCGGCGTACATCGCCGCGAACATGGCCATGTGCGAATGGTCGCCCAGGATCTTGGGGTGCCAATCGTAACCGAACTGGTTTTCTTTCGTGGCCGCCTCGCCGTACATAGACTTGAGATAGGAGACCATAAATTTCGGCATGTTCGCCCAGTAGCCCGTCGGTATCAACTCGGTCACGATGAAATCTTGCAGCGTGTCGTGCTTCCTGAGCGCCGACGGCGCGTTCATATAGCCCTGGATGGAATGATAGAGGGTGGGGATATCCGTGGAGCCTTGAATGGACGCGTGGCCGCGCAGCGCCATGATGCCCGCGCCTGGCCGGCCGATGTTGCCGAGTAGAAGTTGCAGCAGTGCGCAGGCGCCGATGATTTGAACTCCGTAAGTGTGCTGCGTCCAGGCGACGGCGTAGGCGAATGAAGTCGTGCGGTCCGCGCCTGAATTGGCCAGAATGCTCTCGGCGACCTTGAGAAAAGTTTCTTTGGGGCAGCCGGTGGCCTTCTCGACCATCTCCGGCGTGTAGCGTGCGAAATGCCGCTTGACGATCTGCAACACACAGCGCGGGTTCTGGAGCGTTTCGTCTTTCAGCACCGGCGGCCGCACCAACGACGCTACCAGCGGCGCGAATCCCTCCCCCGGCTTGATTTCAGGTTTTGCGGCCGCTGCCCCAGCCTTCTCCCGGGCATATTGCCAGGTCGCGCCGTCGTACTGATTGATAACACCGTTGAACGGCCATTCGGGTAGGCCGCCCTTGGCCGGCGCGAGGCCGGAAAAAACTCCGTCTAGATCTTCGGTGTCCTTGAAGTCCTCGTTAATGATGGTGGCGGCATTCGTGTAGCTCGCGACAAATTTCTTGAAGAACGGGTCCGTGTTCCACTTCTCGCTGTCGAGAACGTATTTGATGACGCCGCCTAGAAAGGCGATGTCGGAACCCGCGCGCACGGGGGCATAGATATCGGCGACCGAACTCGTGCGCGTAAAGCGCGGGTCGACATGGATGATTTTTGCGCCGTGATCGACCTTCGCCTTCATGGGCCAGCGGAATGCGACCGGGTGGTTCTCCGCCATGTTGGAGCCCATGACCACGACGCAGTCGGAGTCGTACATGCTGCGGGGGTAGAGGGTGGCCGCGCCGCGGCCGAAGCGTGTCCCCAGACCGGGGACGCTAGAGCTGTGTCATATCCGCGCCTGGTTCTCGATCGCCACGATACCGAGGCCGCGCATGAGCTTTTGGTGCACGTGGTTGAACTCGGCCTCGAGCGTGGCGCCGCCCAGGGAGAAGATGGCGGGCGTCATGTTGACGAGCTTGTCGTTGGGAAGTTTTTCGATGAAGGACTCGTCGCGCGTCTTCTTCACCAGCTCGGCGATGCGGGTCATCGCGCGCTCCAGGTCCCATATTTCCCAGTCGGCGGCGCCGGCGGCCCGATGGAGAACCTGCGTTGGACGATTGGGATTTACGTGGAGCTGGAAGATCGCCGCGCCCTTGGGACAGAGAGTGCCTTCGTTGTGCGGGCTCCGCGGATCGCCCTCGATGTTAACGATCTGCCCATTGACCGTATGAACGAGGGTAGCGCAGCCCACCGAGCAATAGGGGCAAAGGCTCGGGGTAACCTTCGCGTCCTTGATTCTGAGTTCTTGCGCCCGGGCGACCGTTGGACCGAGGTTCACTCCCGATCCCACCAGTCCTCCGAGCGCCGTGCCACCTGTTGCCGCAACAGACAGTTTGAGAAAATCACGTCTCGAAACGTCCATAAATACCTCCGTATCAGTACGTCGAGAGAACGGAAATCATGTGGGATCGCCGACTGGCCAACTTATCCACCAAGTCGCTTATGGTGTCAAGGTTTTTTTTCGTGTTTGTTGTAGCAAGGTGAATCTGTCAGGGATTCCCAAAGAAACCTGGGCGAAGACCTGCGCGAAGCCTCAAAGCTTCGGGCTATTGACATGAGCTATGTTTCACTATATTTTGAGTTTCACCAATTGGTGAAACATAGAAAATAATGAAAGAGCCCACTCTCATAGCCAAGCCAGCCCCGACCGTGAAAGAAAGACAGCTTATCACAGGGGCTTTACAGGCCTTTAAAGTGATCCCGAACTTGGCGGTCAAGGAGATTGTCCCCGCATCGAAGCATCCCGATCACGGACTCGATTTCACACTCCACATGCAATTTGGCACGAAGAAGTTCAAAGTAGGGGCGGAGGTGAAGTCGAGTGGCGAGCCCTCCGTTCTCCGTCGCTCGGCAGCCTGGCTCAAGGGGCTGCTAACAAAGACAAAGCATGACTACGGAATACTTGTTGCTCCATACATCAGCGGCGAGGGAACGGCGATCTGCCGTGATCTCGGCGTGGGATTTGTTGATCTCTCCGGCAACTGCCTGCTGAGTCTTGACGGGCTTTATATCGAACGCACTGGGTTCCCCAACAAATTTAGGAAGCCCCGAGAGATCCAAAGCCTCTTTTCGCCCAAGTCCTCCCGGGTAATTCGCTGCTTGCTGTCCGATCCGAAGCGGGCCTGGACGCTTAAGGGTTTGTCCACGGAAACGGGAGTCAGCCTCGGATTGATTCATCGCCTGGCGATGGCCCTGGAAAATAATCTCTTTGCCGAGAAAAAACTCGGAGCATTCAAGCTTGAAGATCCAGCGCGCCTGCTCGAAGCGTGGCGAGAGGAATACTACCGGCGGGCTCCCAGATGGGTGCGCTACGTTCTCAAAGCTGCCTCTATCAAAGAATCGCTAACGAAGCTCAAAACCGCCGCGCTGCATCATGGAATTCGGTACGCGTTTACCGGACCAAGCGGAGCTTCATTGGTCTCCTCATACCTTGCTCCGACCGTCATTCATCTTTATGTCGATGTCTTAAAAAACAAGTTCCTGGAGGAGATTAAAGCGGATCAAATTTCCTCGGAAGGGAATCTGCTCGTCAGAGTTGTCGAGCAGGAGAACGAGTTCATCGGATCGAGGCAGGTAAAAGGGATATTTGTTGTGAGCGATCTCCAGTTATATTTGGATCTTTGGGCCATGGGCGGTCGAGGGCAGGAAGCGGCGGAACAGCTTCGTCGCGAGCGTCTCAATTTTTGAGGGGACCACGTTGTATAGCAAGGATTCTCTTGAAGCATGCCGGCAGGTTCTTAACGACGTTGTTTCGTGTTCGGCTTTTTTCCCGCCAAGAAGATGACTAATACACCATCGAAGTGCTGATGGTACAAGTAGCAGTGCGGCCCGCAGACCTGGTGCCGGGGCCTGAAGCGTTTTAGTGGGCGTCACAGACAATAACGATACAAACGTCTGTACCCCTTTGCCTTCAATAGATATGGACATTATGCTCGTCGGAAATTCATGTGTCGAGTACAGTGTCGGCTTCGACTCTTGACTCTGCTAAGCTACCCGCCCTATGTTACGCAAGATTGAATTTGGCTGATCTTCCTGTTCCGGTTCCGTATTCGACTTGACTGCCGTGTCCGAAAGCGATTTTGCCTCGGCCAAACGATTCGATTTCGCGGGGCAACAATATTGAAGGTTGACGGAAAACAATCTCTAACAAATCCTTGTTTCCATCGGATCTGGTTGTCTGGTTCTACGCGTCAGGAGCGAGTTGCAAACCCATGGTGTTGAAGCACTCGGCGTTTGAGTAGGGAGCCATTGTGGGGAAAACTGGTCGGCGTGATTTTTACATGAAAAATCTTCCTCACGCTCAGTGATTGACTAAAAAATGGAAATTGTAATAGCGCTTGCCGTAGTTGCCCTCGTGGTCTGGCTAATTACAAGGGGTCGTCAAAAATCCCCGGCCCCAAGACCGCCAAGCCCAGAGTGGGTTGCTAATCAAACAAGCACTATCGCCCCAACAACAAACACTACAGGTTACACTCCGGGATCAGTATCCGCCGATGAATGCTGGATTCCTCCTGGTCGCGACGTCACGATCGCTGGCTACAGAATCCCCGACGGTATGGTCTATCTCGGTAAGGGGCTCGCGTCCGTGGCGGGGTACAGCGTCGAGCCTGCGCTGATTGACCCTTCGTTGCCAACGAACCGATCGAACTCTGATCGGACCGGTGGCGGCATGACATACTGGCCATCCTACAGTTCTATTCTACCCGAGTGCCGCGCCGCCTACCTTGACTGGCTCGCCGCGGGCCGAAGAGATCCAACCGCCTACATCGGTTACGTCTTTCTCTACTTCTATGGTCTGGAACGTCGAGCCCTTGGCGATGCGCTTCGGTCTGAGAAAGCAGGGCGAGACGTCCCGGCCATCATTCGCGAGGTCGAACAGCTCCTCCAAGTCTATGCGGGCAACGGCTCCTTCCAAAACTACGCCACCCAATTCCTCGACGTTCTGAAAGTGATGTCTGTGGAAAGCACCGAATTTGAGCCACCTATGGAGCGCGCCGGTTATGAACTGCCCGTCTCGCTTCGCGTCGGTATTGGCCGCATCATAGCTGCCGGGAAGCCCCTGCCGGCGAATTGGGCTCTGAGTTGGTTTTTGATGCACCCGGAGACGTCATTACGCACGCCCGCGAAACGCTGTCCCGAGGAGTTCAACGAGCTGTTTCACACCCGTTATAGGCGCGAGTTTGGTGACGGCCTCGTGTTGAAGCCGAATCGCTCGAAGCTCAAGATCGCGTTCAGGCCGGCAAGTGCATCATTCGGTGGCCAGGTCGAACTGAACATGGACCTACCCGACATCGCAGCCCTGACGGCACCGCTCTCCAAACTGCGCCAGATTGGTGAAAGTTGCGCTGCGGATCTCGACGCTTTCAGCCGTTGGGTTGGCCGCAACCCTGCTGCGCCCAAGACGATTGCAGCGGTCGCCCTGCTGCCCTCAGAACTCGCAACCAGCCATCAAAGTCAGGAAGCAGAAGGATTGTGGGACTGGATCAAGAGCGTCGTTGGCCAAGGTGATCGCGTAATGTGTAACGCAGATGATCTGCTATGCCACTGCGCGTCATTTGGTAGTGGCAAGCTCTCCAAATCAGAAGCGGTGTTGCTGGCACAGCTCCTCGAGAAAGGAGGCTACGGGATCGAGCCGGATGTTCGGTTCGGTGGCGCTCCAGTGACACCAGGGGGAATGGTCGTGATATTCACGCTTCCGCGTGATGCCACGGCGATTGCTTCCCCGCAATATGCGGCCGCAACAGTTCTGTTACACCTAGCCGTTGCGGTCTCCGCTGCGGATGGTTCGATTTCGGAGTCCGAGAAGCAACAACTTGAGGGCCATATGGCGCGAACGTTGGCATTGAGTACCACCGAGCGCCTCAGACTGTCCGCGCATCTGGTTTGGTTGATGGCGTCACAACCCAGCCTCACCGGGTTGAAGAAGCGACTCGAACCACTTGACTTGCGTCAGCGCTCAGCCATGGCTGACTTCATCATCGGTGTGGCGGGAGCCGACGGGCAGATCAGTCCGGACGAGATTCGGACGGTCAGCAAGGTTTACCCGATGTTGGGGCTGGCGGCGGACGACGTGTACAGCCACATTCATGCGATGGCTGCAGGAGCCGCAACCGTCGTCGAGGGTAACGAGCCGATCACTGTTATTCCGGCGCAGCCCTCCACTGGTTATGCTATCCCGCCGCGTCCCGGTCCGACACAGACCGTTCAGCTTGACATGACGACCGTCAAGACTAAGTTGGCTGAATCAGCGCAAGTCGCGGCGATTCTTGACGACATCTTCACGGATGAGGACACATTAAATGTCCCGCAGTCTGTACAGCCGTTAGCCTCTGCGGGCAAAGTTCCGGCAGCTCATGGCGTGCTTCTGTCGCGGCTTGCTGAACGGTCTGAGTGGAGCCGCACGGAATTTGAAGCGATCGCCAAAGAGTGCGGACTGATGCCGGACGGCGCGATCGATATGCTCAACGAGGCGGCATTCGAGCACACCGGCGCCCCGGTAATTGAGGGAGACGACCCGATACAGGTTGACGCCGCCACAGCAAAGGAGCTTGTGACATGAGCACACCGGCAATCAGACCACGTGAGCGGGACGCGATTATCCAGTCACTTCGGGCAGGAGTCGTGCCGCGGACTGGCCAGCAGCATTTCCAGGTTGGCCGAGTCGAAGAGGTTAAGGCTCTCATTGCCGACTTGGATCGAATCGCTGACGGCGGCGCTGGAATTCGGTTTGTCATTGGCGAGTTCGGATCGGGAAAGACCTTCTTCCTTTATCTCATCCGATCGATCGCTCTCGAAAAGCGGCTCGTAACGGTTCATGCCGACTTGACGCCGGACCGTCGCCTTCATGCTTCTGGCGGACAGGCGCGTGCTTTCTATCAAGAACTCGCTCGTAACATGTCAACTCGCTCCAAGCCGGAGGGTGGAGCGATGCCGAGCGTGGTCGAACGGTTTATCACCACGGCCATCGAAGCCGCTCGTGAGCGGGGCGTCAAACCAGAGGTCGTCATTCGCGAGCGTCTCGCAACACTGTCGGAGATGGTAAATGGCTATGACTTCGCGGAAGTGATTGCAGCCTACTGGAAGGGGCACGACACGGGAAACGAGACACTGAAGTCAGACGCCGTACGCTGGCTTCGTGGCGAGTTCGCTACCCGGACGGACGCGCGATCCGCTTTGGGAGTCCGTACAATCGTCGATGATGGGAACGTGTACGACCAGCTGAAACTTCTAGCGAGGTTCGTTCGGCTTGCCGGTTTTGCCGGAACCGTCGTCTGCTGCGACGAGCTCGTAAATTTGTACAAGCTCGCGAACACGAAAGCGCGCAACACCAACTACGAGCAAATCTTGCGAATCCTGAATGACTGTCTCCAAGGCTCGGCTGAAGGAATCGGGTTTCTGATGGGCGGAACGCCGGAGTTTCTGATGGACACGCGAAAAGGATTATACAGCTATCAGGCGCTGCAGTCGCGCCTCGCTGAGAACCGGTTTATTAAAGATGGACTCGTAGACTACTCTGGCCCGATTCTCAGACTTGCAAACCTCACCCCGGAGGATCTCTTCGTCTTGTTGGGAAAGTTGCGCCATGTCTATGCGTCAGGGGTGGCCGAGCGCTATCTGATTCCGGACGAGGGTCTTCAGGCATTCATGCTCCATTGTTCGCAGAAGATCGGGGACGCCTACTTCCGCACACCCCGAAGCACCGTCACCGCCTTCGTGAACCTCCTGGCCGTTCTTGAGCAGAATCCAGAGGTGTCTTGGCAACAGCTCCTGGACCAAGTCCAGGTCATGCCGGACACCAATCCAGACCTTCAGCCTCTGGACGACGAAGAAGACGGGGAACAGCCGGCGACTGAGACGGAAACGAAGGCGGGCGATGACGAACTTACCTCCTTCAAGCTCTAATAGCAGTCCAGGCGGCCACACATCCGCGGGGTTCGAGCGGCTGCACGAAAAAATCCAGCGCTGGGTCTGGGACCAGGGCTGGACCGACCTGCGGGATATTCAGGAATTGGCGATCAGCCCGATTCTCGATGGAGGTCGCGACGTGATCATCGCGGCCGCGACAGCGGGAGGTAAAACGGAAGCAGCGTTCTTGCCGATCTGCTCGCGCGTGATTGAGCAGCCGAGCGGTAGCGTCCGTGCTCTTTACGTCAGTCCTCTCAAAGCGCTGATCAATGACCAGTTCGATCGGCTCGATAGACTTTGCGAACGGCTTGAAATACCCGTGCACCGCTGGCACGGTGACGTGTCGGCAAGTCACAAGCAGCAGGTCATCTCGGACCCCGCGGGGATACTACTAATCACGCCTGAATCGCTCGAAGCGCTTTTCGTGCTTCGTGGCACCGCGATCGCGAAACTGTTCAGCAGTCTGGATTTCGTAGTCGTGGACGAATTGCATTCTTTTATCGGCTCCGAGCGGGGCCAGCAACTCCAGTCTCTCCTCAGCCGCCTCGAGTTGGTCCTCCGTCGTCGTGTGCCCAGAATCGCACTCAGCGCGACGCTCGGCGACATGGAGCTGGCCACAGAATTCCTTCGACCTGGCAGGGCGCTACCCTGCGAGATACTCGTTTCCAGTGAATCCAAGCAGGAGGTTCGATTGCAGATTCGAGGGTATCGCGTGAAGCCTGCGGATCCTGCTGCGCAGCACGATGGAGCGCGAGTCGATCCCTTGGACGATGCGGCGGTGCCAATGATCGGAGCACATCTCTTCGAGGTGCTTCGAAGTAAGGACAACCTGATATTCGCCAACAGTCGGCGCAACGTGGAGATCTACGGTGATCATCTCCGGCGGCTTTGCGAGCAGGCGCGAGTACCAAACGAGTTCTGGCCACATCACGGCAGTCTCTCGAAAGAGCTTCGGGATCACGCCGAGTCGGTGTTGAAAGATCCAAGCTTACCGGCCTCGGTCGTGTGCACGACCACGCTAGAGATGGGAATCGATATTGGGAGCGTGGCATCCATTGCCCAGGTTGGTGTGCCTCCTTCCGTTGCTGGGCTGCGTCAACGGTTGGGACGATCCGGACGGCGTGGCGAGCCGTCGATTTTGCGAATCTATATCGAGGAACCTGATCTCGAATCGGACAGTCCGCCGCAGGACCAACTGCGCGCAGAACTCGTTGAGGCTATCGCCATGGTTCGCCTGCTGATGGCTAAGTGGTGCGAGCCGCCCAACGTTGGAGCGCTGCACTTGTCCACGTTGGTTCAGCAAGTGCTCTCTCTGATCGCGCAATATGGTGGCGCGAAAGCCGTTGAAGCATGGCGTATTCTGTGCCGCGATGGAGCATTTCCCGCAGTCACGGAGGAGGTCTTTGTCAAGTTGCTCCGAGAGTTGGGACGGCATGATCTGGTCATCCAGTCGTCGGAGGGTACGCTCCTTCTCGGCGTCAAAGGCGAGAGCATCGTTAATAACTACCGTTTCTATACGGCGTTCGTAACACCGGAAGAGTACCATCTCGTGTCTGGTGGGCGCGAACTCGGAACTCTTCCTATTTCGCATCCTCTTTCAGACGGCAGCTACATCATCTTTGCCGGTCAGCGCTGGCGGGTCATCAGCGTTGACGTCGAGCGTCGAATCGTGGACCTAGAGCCCTCGCCAGCGGGACGTGCACCGCGCTTCACGGGTGGAGGTGCAGGGGTTCACGAGCGAGTGCGGCAGGAAATGAGGGCCGTTTACGAATCCGCGGACGTGCCACCTTTCCTCGATCCGAACGCCCGTGCGCTATTGCAGGAGGGGCGCGAAGCCTACGCGAGGTATCGGCTCAAGCAGGTACCACTCATCGAATACGCAACTAACGTCGCGCTTTTTTGTTGGGCGGGGGACCGCGTATTGGACACGTTGCTTGTCCAGCTGCGCGATCACGACCTGCCTGTCGAACGTGACGGGGTCGCGGTCATCGTCAACGACATATCCGCTGACGCACTAATTCCGCACTTGCGCGCGCTTGCAGCTCAAGGCCCTGCAGATGCTGCGGAACTGGCGGACACTGTGGCGAACAAGCTAGTCGAGAAGCATCATATTTTCCTCAGCGAAGAGCTTTTGTCGATCGATTTTGCCAGTTCTCGGCTCGACTCCGAGGGCGCATGGCAGGCTATCGTACGCGTCGTTGCATAAGTCAAGTCAACGGCCATGAGCTTTTAAAAGACCGAAAATCCTGTTGTAAATGCTCCCTTGCCCTCTTTATGGCCTATTTTCGCTCGTTTGAACGAACTCAAAATCGATCTCACTCCGAAACGCGTTGATGCGTGCGACTCTAACGCGCACGTTGTCGCCGAGGCGGAACTTGCGGCCGTGGCGGCGGCCTTTGATGATGTACTCCTTTTCATAGTAGTCGTAGTCGTCGTCGATGAGCGTCGAGAGTTTTACCAGGCCTTCGATGAAATAGGCGTCGAGCTCGACGAAAAATCCGAAGTTGGCCAGGCTGTTGACGAAGCCGCTGAACTCTTCGCCCATCTTGGTCATCATGAACTGGGCTTTCTTGAGAGCGACCATTTCGCGCTCGGCGTCCATGGCGTGGCGCTCTCGCTCCGAGGTGTGTTTGCCGGCTTCCGCCAGATAGGACAATTGGTCTTCCCGTTTCTTCGGTTTTAACTTTTCTTCGCGCAGCGTCCGGTCCAGCATGCGATGCACAATCAAATCGGGGTAGCGGCGGATCGGCGAGGTGAAGTGGGTGTAGCAGGTCGACGCCAGACCGAAGTGGCCGATGTTTCCCGGCTGATAGAGAGCTTGCTTCATCGATCGAAGAAGAACCCGGTTGACGACCCGCTCTTCGGGTTTGCCGCGCGCGGATTCCAATAGCCGTTGCATTTCCAACGGCCGTAGATTCTTTTTGTTCTGGGGCAGGCGATAACCAAGACTCAATAGAAACGGCGCCAAGGCTTCCAACGCCTCTTGGTCGGGACCCTCGTGGACGCGGTAAAGCGTCGGGAAGTCTTTTGCGGCGAGCTGGCGCGCCACCGCTTCGTTGGCGGCGATCATGAACTCTTCGATGATGCGGTGCGCGATATTGCGCTCTGCGCGGACAATGTTCTCCGGCAAGCCTTGCAGATCGAGAACGATCTCCGCTTCGGGAAGATCGAAATCGAGATTGCCGCGCGCTTTGCGGGTTTTATAAATGAGCAGCGCCAACTCTTCCATCGATTTGAACCCGTCAAGGAGGGTGGAGTAGCGGGCTAAACAATCGGGATCTTTGTCGACCAGGATGCGCCGCACCTCCGTGTAGGTCATGCGCGCGTGGCTGCGGATGATGGAATCGAAAAAACGGCTGCCGGTCGCTTCGCCGTTGCCGTTGAATGCAATCCAGGCGGTTTTGGTCAAGCGGTCTTCGGCGGGATTCAAGCTGCAGATGCCGTTGGACAGCGCTTCGGGGAGCATCGGGATCGCCCGGTCGGGAAAGTAGACGCTGGTGGCGCGGGCGTAGGCTTCTTGGTCCAATGCCGTTTCCGGGCGAACGTAGTGAGAGACGTCGGCGATGGAGACGAAAAGTTCGTAGCCTTGACCGTTGCGCCGTACGTAGACGGCGTCGTCGAAGTCGCGGGCATTCTCGCCGTCGATGGTGACGATGGGCAAGGCGCGCAGGTCTTCGCGCCTGGCGATCTCAGACTCGCTGATTTCATAGGTGGCGCTCCTGACCTCGCGATGCACTTCCGGTGGAAAACTCGGCGATAGGCCGAAGCGAAAGATGATCGATTGCGCCTGCACCTCGGGATCGTCCGGATCGCCCATGACTTGCACCATGACGGCTTCGGGCGGCGACATGGCGGTGCCGAAGCGGCTGATCTCGGCGGCAACCACTTTTCCTTTTGCCAATCTCGCGCCGGCGATCTTGAGGGGCATGGCGCCGATGCGCGCGTCCATGGGGATCAGGTAAGCCTTGCCGTCGATTTCCTCGTAGGTGCCGAGCAGCCGCTTCTGAGCGCGCCCGATCACTTGGACGATGTGGGCTTCGGTGGCGCCGCGCGGTTTGCGGTCGATCCGTACCATGATCTCGTCGCCGTGCATGACCCGGCGCATCTCGCGGCGGCTCAAGTAGACGTCCTCAGCGTCTTTATCTTCCGGGATGAGAAAGCCGTAGCCGTCAGGATGGGCTTGGACGCGGCCGGTCACGAGATTTTGTCTATCTGGCAACGTGTAGTGATTTTTCTTAAGACGCACCAGTCTGCCGTCGCGGCAGAGTTCCCTCAGCGCGTCGATGATTAGCTGAAGGTCGTTGCGCTCAAAGCCAGCGCGGCGCTGGATTTCCGGCGGCGTCAGTCGCGTTCTGGGTTTTTTGGCGAAAAGATCGAGAATCTTCTGTTGTGTCTGAGAATCGGCGTGCCGCGTCATGTTGGTTCGAAGCATCTACTGAAATGCCGCAGCTTGCAATCGCGCGAAACGAACGCCGCGCTAATCCAGGAAAAGATTCCTCGGCGGAGTTTACCGTGAGAACATCGAAGGGCCTTGGAATGACACCTTGCAGGTTTCTACGTCTGTGGTTCGGAAGATTCAGTTGCCAGCTCGGCCATGAACCAATCGTCGGCGATATCGCTTGGACGGGGGATCTCCGCCAGAGGAATATCCTGCCGGATCGAGTCCAAGATCTTGCGCGCCGTGTCGATGAAATCATTCATCGCCAGCAGCACGATGATCGATTTCTTACGGTCCACGGTGCGAATGATGCCGACGTCCTCGTAGGACTCGAAAATGAACTTGATATACGCAATGCATGCCGGCGGGGTCTCGAGATAGATGGCCTGCAATGTCACAGTGGCCTCCTGTTAGCTCGCATTATTCACAGTAGGCCGAGACACTGAGGGTAAACCCCTCCGGGAGAAGGCCTTATATTAGGTCTGTTGCAAATTATCATATTGGAGATCATGTTTATGTGACACCGATTTCAAGAGCTTTCTGGAATGAGGACCATCGGAGCCTAATCCCTCTCACGAGGATCAAGGGCAGACTGTCCCGTCCAGTAAG
>JAUYJC010000506.1 GCA_030688735.1 Deltaproteobacteria bacterium | reverse complement strand
CGGTTCCCATATCGGGCGCTGGAACGTCCACATCGGGTCCGATGAAATTGATAATTTCCGCGGTATAGCGCCGGGTCATCGACTGAAGCTCTTGGCGTGAGAACTTTTCCGGATCGCAAGCGATGCCGCCCTTGGCTCCGCCGAAAGGCAAACCGACCAACGAGCATTTCCATGTCATCCACATCGCCAGGGCGGAGACCTCGCCAAGATTGACCTCGGGATGGTAGCGGATGCCGCCTTTGAATGGCCCCAACACGTCATTATGCTGCACGCGATATCCGGTGAACACGTGAACTTTGCCGTCGTCCATTCGCGTAGGAACGCTGATGATCAGGGCGCGATCGGGCCGCCGCAATCGGACGGCCACATTGGCATCGAGGCCGATTTTCGCCGCGGCCATATCGAACTGTTGCACGGCCATTTCACTCGCGGGGCTGCGCCACTCAACGGTTGACATGCAATCCTCCTTCAAATTTGAAAAGTAACTCTTGCATGGTTTTCTACCCCGGCGGCCAAGTCATGCGGCGTCCGCCGAGCAAATGATAATGCAGATGGAAAACGCTTTGGCCGGCGTCGGCGCCGGAGTTGACGACGACGCGAAAACCGCTGGAGGCAATTCCCTGCTCCCGCGCCAAGCGCGCGGCAACTTCGAAGATATGACCGATCACTCCCTCGTCATCCGCTTTCAGGTCTAGAATTCCGGCGACATGCCGGCGCGGGATGATGAGAACATGGACGGGCGCTTTGGGATTGCTGTCCTTGAAAGCGACCACCGAGTCATCCTGGTAAACGATATTTCCTTTGATCTTGCCCTCGACGATGCCGCAGAAAAGACAATCGCTCATTGGCTCCCCTCCTAACAGGTCACCTCGGTATCAAAATAAACGAAGCCACTTCGCGGGCGGGGTTTTAACCCCGCCCTTGACCAAAGGGGATGCTCGCCCCCTTTGGAAACCCCACAATAATGTTCGCGCCTCAAGAGACGGGGTTAACTTAGAATCAATCGCGATCCCTATTCTTCATCGCCCTCACGGTAGCGAACCAAAACCTTTTCATCGACGACCTCGAGCGGCAGACTTTGCAGCGATGCGCCGACGCAAGGCCCCCAGACGCATTCGCCGGTGGGCGGCTCGAAGACAGCGCCGTGATTGGCGCACATGAGATAGCGGCCATCGACAGTGAAAAACTGGTTGTCGATCCAATCCAAGTTGATGCCAACATGGGGACAACGGTTGACGTAGGCGAAATGGCGCCCTTGGTAATTGACCAGCATCGCCTCGAAGTCGCGTTTGCCGCGGCGCAACGTGAACTTCTTCGTCTGCCCGTGCGTCAACTCGCCCACCCGGCCGACCACTTTACCCTTGGGCGTTTTTCCGACTTTCCCGTGATCCATAGTTCGACGTCAATCTTTCAAGTAGGACAAGTCCCCTTCGGGGCAACCGACCAGAACTTCGCCGCGGTCGACGCGCACCGGCAAGCGGTAGAGCGCCTCGCCCTTACACGGGCCGGCAATGCAGAGCCCGGTAGCGAACTCATAAAGCGCGCCATGGGTGTAACACATCAAATGGCGCCGATCCTCATTCAGGAACTGGTCGCGAATAAAGTCCAAGGGCGTCGTCATATGGCGGCAGCGGTTCACGTAGGCGTGAAAGCTCCCGTGGTCGTTGACCAAGAACCCATCGACGCGATATCGGCTGCAGATGATCCAGAATTTTTTCACCGAACCAGCCTCGCACTCATCCACCTTGGCGACGACTCGCCCCCCCGACCGGCTTTCCGTCTCCATGCGCCTTTGATCGCGCCAAAAAAGAATCCGGCGAATGGCCAACCCAATTAGATAAAGCGCAAGAAAAACGAGCGAAAGGTAAATAGTGAATTCCATGAGGAACGTAGCGGCTGGCTATTTGGGATCCTCGTCGATCGTACGGCGAATGCGTTTGACTTCCTGGGCGGTTTGACGCCCCGCGATCCCCATGACTTTCATGAGCGTGCTGGTCATTTCGGCGGTCACCTGGTCTTGCACGCTGCCGGTGCCGTCCGGGTCCGCCTTGAGGAACGCCAAAATTTTTTCTTTGGCGACTCCCGTCTGCTCCAAGCCGTCGAGGAACTCGCCGTAGCCGACCCGCCCGCGCAGATCTTCGACCCGCGCCAAAAGCTTTTTGCAGTCAGTGCAGGTGCGTGCCAAGAGCCCCGATCGCTCACCGCAATAGACGCATTGCCGCATTATCGTCCACCGTCACGAGTCATGGTTGCTCCGCCATGGCCTTCGCCCAAAGCCCTTGTAAACCTTTAGCCAGAACTGGATTGGCCGCTACGACTCCCCGGTGCCTCGCCTCCGGCTGATTGAACATTAAGACCTTACCATTTCCATCGACAACGCTGCCGCCCGCTGCTTCCACCATCAACACGCCGGCGCAGACGTCCCACTCGCGAATCGAGCGGAAAGTGAGCGTGCCGTCACCCTTGCCACCGGCGACCTGCGCTAGGCGATACGCGATGCTCCCGACCGGCTCAATGGCGCAGCGTTCCACGAAGACCTGGAACTTCTTGCGCGGCTCTGAGCGGCTGACGAGCAGCAGCGCGCCGTCGACCTGATCCCGCGAGGTAACGTGAATCGGCTGGCCGTTTAAAGTGGCGCCCTGCCCGGCCGCGCCTTGATAAAAATGGTCTTGGGCCGGGTTGAAAACCACGGCCACCTCCGGCCGCCCATCGACAACGAATCCGATGGAGACCGCGAATTGCGGCACGCCCTCGATGAATTCCTTGGTGCCGTCGATGGGATCGACGACCCACACACGCGAGGCGCGCAGCCGCTCGGAGCTGTCTTTGTCTTCTTCCGAAAGCCAACCGTCCCGCGGGAAACGGCCGCGGATGATTTCACAAATCTTTCGATTCGCCGCCAGGTCGGCGCTCGTGACCGGGTTATTCTTGCTCTTCTCTTGAATATCGTACTGGCCCTTGAATAGGCCCATGATAATGGAGCCCGCTTCTCTGGCGGCGCGTTCGGCGGTGGCAAGTTCGTCTTGGTAAGAAAAATTAGTCATCGGGGGTATCCATGGCTCCGTTTCCTCGGTGGTGAGCCGACATTAAACAACAGTTTCCGCCATTCGACAACAGACGCCGAGCGCGGCAACCCGACCCACAACCGGTAAATCCGGATGGGCGGCAGGCTGCTACTGTCCTGTCTCAGAAGTTCGCAAGAGAAGTCGGTGATCTCCCCACCGTCATGCCCACGAAAGCATGTCCTGAGCGAAGCCGAAGGGCGGGCATCCAGATGCAATTGAATTTCCTGGATTCCGGGTCGCGCCTCCTCGCGAAAGCGGGGATCGCGCCAGCTTGCCCGGAATGACGTTTGAATTATGTAGCGAACTTCGGAGACACCGCACTACATTGTCGCCAGCGCTTCGTCAGATCGACGCCGTTGAGCGATCCGCGCCGGCGCGCACCATTTCCTCGATGGCTTGAGCGGAATCGCTCGGGCGCAAATTCACGCCGCGGACCGCGTCTTCGAGCAGGGTGACTTTGAATCCTTCCTTGAGGCCGTCGAGCACGGTAAATTTCACGCAGTAATCGGTGGCCAGGCCGCCGACGAAAAGCCGCTCGACGCCGAGGCGGCGCAGCCGCTGCCCCAGCCCAACTCCCGCCGCGTCCGTCGCTTCGAATCCCGAGTAGCTGTCGGCGTCGGGGCTCACCCCCTTGGAAATGATGACCGCGGATTTCGGCAGCGCAAGATCGGGATGGAACTTGCCTCCCTCGGTGTTCTGCACGCAATGCGGCGGCCACTGCCCGCCGCCGGTGTTGAAATGCCTCGTATTTGCCGGATGCCAGTCGCGCGTTGCAAATATCGGCAAGCCGGCGCTGAAAAACTTCTCGATGTGACGGTTCAAGACCGCAACGACTTGGTCGCCCTCGGCCACCGACAGGGAACCGCCGGGGCAAAAGTCATTCTGCACATCGACAATAACCAGCGCCACCTTTTCTTCCATCGCTTTCCATTATAGAGAATGGTAACTTCCTTGCAATCTGAACTGATCCGAGAGCCACTTTCTCATCATGGCCATTAAAGCCGTTTTTTTCGACGCCGCCGGAACGCTGATCAAGCCCGCGCGGCGAGTCGGCGAAAGCTACGCCGTCGTCGCCAAGAAATTCGGCGTGGTGGTTTCGCCGCCGCAGCTGTCTGAACGATTTCGTGTCTGCTTCGACGCCTCCGCTCCGCTCGCCTTTCCCGGCGCGCCGGCCACGGCGATCGACGGGCTGGAGCGCGATTGGTGGAAGTGCTTGGTGCGGAAAATCTTCGAGCCCTGGGATCCCTTTGAACGGTTCGACGATTATTTCACCGAGCTGTTCGACTACTTTGCCAGGCCGGATGCCTGGGCGCTATTTCCGGAAGTCTTGGAAACGCTCTCGGCGCTACGAGGCCGCGGCTTGGTCCTCGGCGTCATATCGAATTTCGACTCGCGCTTGTTCGGAATTCTTAACGGGCTCGGCGCCGGCCAATGGTTCGACGAGATCGTCATATCCAGCCGCGCCGGACACGCCAAGCCGGATCGGCGAATCTTCGCGGCCGCCTTGGCGAAGCATGGCCTGGAGCCAAACAACGCCGCCCATATAGGCGATAGCGAGGAAAAGGATCTGTGCGGGGCGAACGACGCGGGGATCATGGGAATCCTGGTCGACCGCGACGG
This sequence comes from Deltaproteobacteria bacterium, assembly GCA_030688735.1. Lineage (GTDB taxonomy): Bacteria > Desulfobacterota > Binatia > UBA9968 > UBA9968 > JACPFE01. Next base: position 13,879 of record JAUYJC010000506.1, on the reverse strand, counting down.
CGAAAACCCCTCCGCCGCGGGCCCGCGCGTGACCGACCTAAGAGAAATCCTCTCTCTACTCGGCGACTGAGGGACTGGGAGTCCGCTTGACCGGTCAAGGCAGCTACGGTAGAGGGCGGTCTGGTTTGAAAAAGCCTGAAGGAGTCTGAAAGATGGCAAAACATCGCATCACCCTGGGGCTACCCTATCATCCGCGCACGCGCGCGCTGATCGACGGGGAAATCGGCATCGACGGCTACGAGCTGGAGATTACCCATGGCCCAACTCCCGGCGAGCGCCACTACCGCTTCGCCCAGGGCGAGTGGGACATCGGTGAATATTCCGCGGCCACCTATTTGCGAACCAGGGAGAAAGGCTTCCGCTATATCGCGCTGCCGATCTTCTTCGAGCGCGGCCCGCGCCAGCGCAACATCTTTCATTGCGAAGGGAAACTGAAACATCCTAGCGATCTCAAAGGGAAGAAGATCGGCTGCTTTCGCTACGGCGCCACTGCGGTCGTCTGGGCCCGCGGTTTCCTGCTCGACGAATTCGGCCTCAAGACCACCGACATGCAGTGGTACGTCTCCGGCAAAGAGGTTTTCATCGGGCGCGATCTGCCGGTGAAAGTGGAGCGGCTCGACCCTGTGCCGCCCTTCGGTCAAGAGAAGCTTCACCTGTCGAAGCTGCTCAGTCAGGGCGAACTGCACGCCGCGCTGGTGGCGGGCGACTCGGGCTATCTCGGATTGTTCGGCGGCGGCGCGCTGCCCAAAGCGATGGGCGAGTTCCCCGGTGTCAAGCCGCTCTTCGATGATACCGACGCCATCCTGCGCTGGGTCCGGGACAAGCGCATCTATCCGATCATCCATTTGGTCGCCATGAAAGAAGAAACCGTCGAACGCCATCCCGATCTGCCCGCCAAGCTGATCGAGGCATTTCGCGAAGCGAAGAAACGGGCGTCCAAGCATCAAACGGCTGAACAAATCGCCGGCCATGAACGGGAGAAAGCCGTTCTGGGAGAAGATCCCTACGCCTACGTGTTGGGTGAAACGGAAAAGCGCACGATATCGGCCTTGGCCCGCTATCAGGTCGAGCAAGGTCTCATCAAAGAAGTGCCGCCGATCGAGGGGCTGTTCGTCCGCGAGGCGTACCATCGACCTGAATTATAAGAGGGCTCCTGGACGCTTCGCTTCACGCCGGAATTGAGAGAATACTCACCGCTACGAAATGACCCCCTACCGGCGCGCAAAATTCGTGCTATACTTGGCCAAGCAACCAGCAAAGCTTATATATTGAAGCTTTGAAGAAGGAATCATCAAAGAACGGCCGAGCGCAAAGCGAGGCCGTTGCGGCGGTGCGGGAAGAGCGCCGGCGCATCTTTCGCGAGCTCCACGATCGGGCGCTCCAACTGTTGTCGAGCGTGAGGCTGAGAGCCGAGGTTTGCCGCCGCGAATATATCCGCGATCCCAAGGTCCTCGAAAAAGAACTCCTGATCATCGAGGAAAACACCGAGCTCGCGGTTGCGGAAATTCGCCGCTTACTGTCTGAGAGCCAGGCCGAAACGGACCTCGTCGCGGGAACTTTGGAGCGGCGCCTCCGCGAGGAGATGGAAATTTTTCGCTCCCGGTCCGGCCTGCAATTGACCTTTCACTGCGCCATCGACAGCCACACCCTTCCGTATACGGTGGAACGCGAACTTTATTTCACTTTGAGAGAAGGGGTGATCAACGCGATCCGGCACTCGCGCGCTTCAGAGCTAAGGTTGTCTCTTGCCAATGAAAACGGGACCTGCAGGGCATCCCTGGAGGACGATGGAACGGGATTCGATTTGGCGTCGACCGAAGGCGGCAGTCACTACGGACTGCGGATCATGAGGGAAAGAATCGAGAAGCTCGGCGGCCGTTTCACGATCGACACCGCGCCCGGTAAAGGCACCCGGATCTCCATGACCATACCCACCGAGTAGTTCAAAGCGTGGTAAGCGCTTGCTCCCTCGGCGATACCGCCGGCGGCTCTACGCAATTTTTTCACGCCTCGGCCAGGTTCGTCAAAGACGCGCCGGTAACGCGGAATACGGTCCATTCATTCATCGCCACCGCGCCCAGCTTTCTATAAAAGTTGACCGCCGGCTCATTCCAATCGAGCACCGACCACTCCAACCGCCCGCAGCGCCTCTCCTTCGCAAGTTGCGCGACGTAAAGCAGCAGCGCCCGGCCAAAACCGCGCCGGCGGTGGGCTTGATCGACGAACAGATCCTCGATGTAGAGTCCCGGTCTTCCTAAAAAGGTTGAGTAGTTGTGAAAAAACAACACGAAGCCGACGGGCTTCCCCTCGCAATAACCGATGGCAACTTCGGCGGTTCGCAGCGAACCGAACAAGGTTTCGCGCAACAGTGTCTCCGTCGCCACCACTTCATGCGTAAGTTTTTCGTACGCCGCGAGCTTCTTGATGAACGAAAGAATCACCGGCACGTCGGATTCGGCCGCCGCGCGAATAACGAATCCAGGAATGGTGGCGGAAATTGTCATGGCTCCTCCCACATCTGGTTGACGACTTGAACGGTTTGAACGTCTTGAACGGCTTGAACGACATCTAGCAGCGAGCGCCGACGGATTGCGACCAAGCCTGTGAGGCCGCTCGAACGAAGCACCACGATGAGATTACTTCGGCTGTGCTTTCAGCGCCCGCCACACCCGTTCCGGGGTGAGCGGTAAATCTCTGATGCGGACGCCGGTGGCGCGGGCAATAGCGTTGCAGACCGACGGCGCCACCGAAAGAATACCGCCTTCCGCCATGCCGCGCACGCCGAAGGGCCCGGGGCCGTCTTCATTCTCGACCAGCACGGTGTGAAACTCTTCGGGAACGTCGGCGAACGCCGGGATGCGGTAATCGACGAGATTCGGGTTGATGAGCTGGCCGTTCTCGTAAACAAGCTGCTCGAAGAACGTGTGGCCGATGCCTTGCATCGCCGCGCCCTCTTCCTGCGCGATGCAGTGCTCCGGATGAATCGCTTTGCCGACGTCGGCGACCGAGGTGAATTTCTTGAGCTTCACCGCGCCGGTCTCATGGTCAATTTCGACCTCGGCGGCGCCCATGCCGACCTCCCAGAAAACCGGCAATTTGTTGTCGGTGATCTCCGGGCCCGCCTCCCCCCGGCCGATCATTTCGCCGCCGGCCCCCTTGCCGAAGCGCCGCTCGAAGGCTTCTCTGAATGTCAGTCTCGATTCGCCGCAGATGAGCGCGCCGTCCACCACCCGCACTTGGCCCGGCTTCACGCCGAAGGTCTGCGCGCCGATCTTGATAAATTGTTGCTTTAAATCCCGCGCCGCCTTTTGCACCGCCGTGCCCATGAGCGTTGTCGAGCGGCTCGAACCCGTGGAACTGTCGTAAGGCGTAACCTTGGTATCGGCGCCGGCGACGCGAAACTGATCCATCGGCAAGGTCAATTCCTCGGCGGCGATTTGCGTCAGCGTCGTTCTCACGCCCTGCCCCATTTCGGTACTGCCGGCGGCGATATTGGCAATGCCGTCGGACTGCATGCGCACCAGCGCCACCGACACCGGCGTCGCTCCGGCGTTGGTGATGGCGCAGCCCATGCCGATGGCCGCGTGCTTTTTTTTCAGCGCTTTTCTCCACCCGCTGGCGCGCATCAAACACTTCAGACTCGAAGCAAGGTCGGCATCGATGCCCTTCAGTCCCGGGCGAAGTTCCTGCCCCGGCTTGAGCAAATTTTTCATTCTCAGCTCCGCCGGGTCCATGCCGATCCTGGCGGCGGCGATCTCGATCTGCGACTCGCCGGCGTAGATCACCTGCGGCGCGCCAATGGCGCGGTATGAACCGGCGGAGCCGGTGTTGGTGTAAACCGCGTAGGCCTTGGTCCGGATGTTGGGAATCCAGTAGGGGCCGAGCACGCGTGTCGCCGAGCGCGCCGTGACCTGGGGCCCGTTGTCATCGTAGCCGCCGGTGTCGAGATAAATCTCCGCCTCGCGCGCCATGATCGTGCCGTCGTTTTTAACCCCGGTCTTGATCCACACCTGAGCGCCATGGCGGCGCACCGTGACCATCGACTCGCCGACGGAATTGCAGATGCGCACCGGCCGTTTCGCCTTGCGCGCCAGGGCAACCACCAGCGGCTCGAACTTCGTATAGGATTTGCTGCCGTAGCCGCCGCCCAGGTAACTGATGATCATTCTCACCTTGGCAGTGGGCACCCGAAAGATCCGCGAAATATCCCCGCGCACTTGAAACGGATGCTGCGCCGAAGACCAGACGGTAATCTCGTCGTTAGCGTCGTATTGCGCGATGACCGAGTGGGGCTCCATGGCGTAGTGATAGACCATCGGAAAGGTGAACCTGTCTTCGACGATCACATCGGACTGCGCGAAGCCTTCCTCGGCATTGCCGCGATTGACCTGTTCATGGGCACAGATATTGCCGCCCTTTTCCTCATGGATAAGCGGGGCGTCTTTGCGCAGCGCCGCCTCGATGCCGATGGCCGCAGGCAGATCTTCGTAATCGATCTCAATGAGCGACAGCGCTTCTTCCGCCGTCGCCGAGTCCGTCGCCGCCACCGCCGCCACCGGCTCGCCGGCGTAGCGGACTTTGTTCATGGCGATCACCGGCCGCCCGTTGTAGATCGGATTCAAATCGGCGATGTCCGCGGCGGTCAGCACCGCGACCACGCCGGGAAGCGCTTCGGCTTGACGTGAATCGATGGAGCGAATCCGCGCATGAGGGTAGGCGCTGCGGAGAATCTTGCCGTAAAGCATGCCCGGAATGACGAGATCGCCGACGAATTTGGCCTTGCCGGTGACTTTCTCGATGCCATCGACTCTTGGGACGCTGTGCCCGACATATTTCAGTTGTCGCTTCGCCATAGATTTGTCGACCTCGAAGAATCGCCCTTCGAACCTAACAAAGCCCTATCGCCAGTTCAAGAAACCCGTGCCGATATTAGATACTAAATAGGAAAGTCTTAAACAGGACGATTTTAAGAAAAATTATCGCGCCAAGCATGTCCTGAGTCTAATCGAAGGGCACGCTAAGCTTGCAAAGACCTCGCCCTGTCATTTCGACCAAAGGGAGAAATCTTTCTTAGATCCCTCGCATTCGCTCGGGATGACTGGCCTGGAGGCCCGTCATCTTGGCGTCCTTTGCGTTCTTTGCGCGAGATACTATCTTTTCCTGTCTTCTCCTCGTCAGACAAATTCAAATATGTTTGGCTAGGATTCAACGATCACTTCGGCTATATAAAGTCCGTATGCGCTTTCGCTCGCGCCTGATCCGCGGCACGCTTATCCAACGCTACAAAAGATTTCTCGCCGATGTCCGTCTCAACAACGGCCAAGTCGTCACGGCTCACTGCACGAATACCGGCAGCATGCTCGGCTGCAAGGAACCTGGCAGCGCGGTTTACCTTTCGCGCAGCGACAATGAGAAGCGAAAGCTCGCCTACACATGGGAGATGATCCTGATCGACCGCCATTGGGTCGGCATCAACACCCTACATCCCAATCGTCTGGCGGCGGAGGGAGTGAATAGCGGCGCAATTCGCGAACTCGAAGGCTATCAGTCGATTCGCCGCGAGGTCGTCACGCGCCCGGGAACGCGGCTCGATCTCTGTTTGGAAGGCCGCAACGGGATGTGTTTCGTCGAAGTCAAGAACGTCACGCTCGCCGTCGACGGCGGCGCGGCGTTTCCCGACGCGGTGACGGAGCGCGGCACCAAACATTTGAAGGAACTCATTCGCCTAAGGCGAAGAGGCCATCGCGCGGCCGTGTTCTTTGTCGTTCAGCGGGAAGACTGCGAATACTTCAGGAGCGCCGACGAAATCGATCCGGAATACGGCCGCTGGCTGCGCCGAGCGATCAAGGCCGGTGTCGAAGCGCTTCCCTATCGGGCAAAGGTCACGCCCAAAGATATTGTCCTAACCAACCGCCTTGAGGTTAAGCTCTAACGTCCCGCCGTTGAAGTTCGCACGAAAACTCGATTGGCATCCTAGCGCCATTCCCGCAGAGAGCCTATGTCACGGGTCTGGTCATGGCTGGGCTATGCACCGTTCAGGATTAATTTGGCACCCATAGCTTGACAATTTCACGCTTTAAGCAGACAATTGTCAACTATGTGGATTGAAAGGGAAATATCCAACAAAATCCTTGAGCTTAGTGGGTCGTTTCCGGCCCTGATTCTCACCGGTGCACGTCAAACGGGTAAGACTTCGCTGCTGCGGCGACTATTCCCCGACCATCGCTACGTCGGTTTGGATTTGCGTGTCCTCGCAGAGCAGGCGGAAGATTCGCCGGATAGCTTCCTTCGAGACCATCCCCCTCCGGTAGTGATTGACGAAGTGCAGTACGCCCCCGGACTATTTCGCCATCTGAAGGTTGCAATCGATCGGGACCGTCAGAAAAAAGGACAGTTTATTCTGACCGGGTCACAGAAATTTACACTGATGAAAGAGGTCAGCGATAGCCTTGCCGGACGTTGTGCGCTGTTGAGTCTGCCCGGCCTTAGCCTGCGGGAAAGAAAGGTGGCCGGTTGGCAAGCAACGGGTACCGGATCACTTGGAAACTTGCTTGTGCGCGGGGGATTTCCCGAGCTTTGGGCGGAACCGGCGATTCCGGTGAGAGAGTATTATCAGGCGTATCTTGCGACCTACCTTGAGCGCGATCTTCGTCAAGTTCTTAACGTTGGCAGCTTGAGAGACTTCGAGCGGTTCCTGCGCGCCTGCGCCGCGCGTTCGAGCCAATTGTTAAATAAGTCTGACTTGGCGCGAGACGTCGGGATCTCACAAACGACGGCAGGGGAATGGATTTCCGCGCTCGAGGCCAGCAACCAGCTGACGCTGCTCGAACCGTTCTTTGCAAACGTTGGCAAGCGCCTCGTGAAGTCCCCGAAGCTTTACTTTAATGACACCGGTTTATTGTGCTTTCTACTGGGGCTGTCACCCGAAAGCATAGGAAGCTCTGCACTGACAGGCGCGGTCTGGGAAAACTTTGTGCTCGTCGAACTGGCGACTTGGCTGGCGCTTTACCATCCGGAGTGGAGCCTTTGGTTCTATCGGGATCAGCAGAATCGCGAGGCCGACTTCTTGGTCCAGGGCCCCTTTCAGCATGTGCGAATCATCGACGCTAAATGGGCCGAGATGCCGAAAGCGGAATCGTTTAAGCCTCTCGAACAGGTGGCGGCCTCGGTTGCGCGCGCGCGTGGCGTGGAGAAGGTGGAACTTGCCCTGGTAAGTCGAATCGACGCGACCCGACGACTCGGGGAGGATCGCGCCCTTGTTTCAGCCTTCGATCTCGCGGCATACCTTGGTCAGTCGTAACGGACTTCTGCCAAGTATTAGCAAAGGCTTTATCCTTCGGCTGTGCCCAGGACGAACGGTTAGAAATAGAATCTGATGTATCCCGCTTAGACTCTATGAACGTCTCCTGTCATATTTCTCGCTCATAAGTTCTCAACACAACTACTTCCCCGCGTTCTCCAATAGATCCGCCGCTCTTTCTCTTACGTCCTCGTTGGGATCGGACTTGGCCCGGCGAAGTGACTCAAGGTCGCCACGCTCGGCCAGCGCTTCGAGCACCTCGATGCGAAAGTCGGGGTCGGCGTCGTTCAAGCCCCGTCTGATGATCGCAGTAACGTCGGCGCCCTTTCTTTCCGAGAGCGCTTCAAGCGCGGCTTCTTTCACCTCGGGATTCGGATCGCCGAGGGCGTTTCCCAGCGCCGTGAGGGTCTTCGGGTCTTTGGAATTTTCCATCGCCTGGATGGCCTCGATCCGCGCCGCCGCGCGCCGCTCTTCGAGATCCTCGGTTGACGCCGCCGACTCGCCCGCCGCCGGCGATTGACTCGACGGATCTTCCGCCCCGGCGCCAGCGGTTTTTGGCTCAGACTCAACCGCCGATTCGCCATCCGACGTTTGCTTTTGCCAATAAACCACCGCAGCGATCGCCAGACAAAGAATAATCAATCCCACAACGTATTTTGTTTTCATGACACCTCGGGTTGAGTCGGAGGATGCGGCGCTACACGGCCGACTCTCGTCCCTTCCATGCTCGACAGTTCAGTCACCCGTCGTTCGCCATTTGAGCTGTATAGACTAAGAGCAAGGCGCAGAGCCACCACGTTGCTAATTTACAAGATAATTACCGACTAGGAAACCGCGGACAAACCCGGGGCTCTTTCAATACCAGGAAATATCTTATAAACGCTGAGAGTCTGTGAAAAAATCGTTTACAAAAGCTCGCCAAGCGGTCGTTAGTATGAGATCGTTTTTCCATGAACGAACAAGCCCTGTTGTTTGCAGCGCTGCCAGAATCGGCGGCGGTTACTCAATGGAGCGCCGGTGCGGAGGGCGCACCTCGGGTGCTTTTGGCCGAGCGCGATCAAATAGAGTTGCGCCCGATGGATCTGGAGGCCACGATTTCTTTGGATCATCCCGCCCGCAGCGTGTGGGCGTTCGTCGAGAGATTGGATCTTTCGGCGCTGTACGGCGAGATTGGCTCGGTGGAAGGCCGAGCGGGTCGGGCCGCGATCGACCCCAAGATTTTGATGGCATTGTGGTTGTACGCCACTGTGGACGGAGTCGGCAGCGCGCGGGAGATCGAGCGGCTGACCCAGGCGCACGACGGCTACCGTTGGATTTGCGGCGGGGTGAACGTGAACCATCATACGTTGTCCGATTTTCGCTGTACGCGGTTGGATTTGCTCGATGACTGGCTCACCCACAGCGTAGCGGTGTTGATGGATCAGGACTTGGTGAAGCTGGAGCGTGTGGCGCAGGACGGAATGCGGGTGCGAGCGAGCGCTGGGGCGGCCTCCTTTCGACGCCGCTCGACCTTGGAACGTTGTATGGAAGAAGCCCGATCCCAAGTTCAAGCGCTCAAGGGTGAGATCGAAGCCGCCCCCGACGCCAGCAATCGGCGTCGGCGTGCGGCTCGTGAGCGCGCCGCTGTGGAGCGCCAAAAGCGTGTCGCCCAAGCGCTGGAGCAACTGGCTCAAGTCGAGGAGCAAAAGAAGAAAAAGCCGGTGGCGAAGAAAGAGCACGAGACCGAGGAACACTATGCCAAGCGCAGTGATCCCAGGGCTTCGAGCACCGATAGCGAGGCGCGGGTGATGAAGATGGCTGACGGTGGTTTTCGTCCCGCTTACAACGTCCAGTTCAGCACCACCACCGGTAGCCAGATTATTGTCGGAGTCGACGTGAATAACATTGGCAGCGATCTGGGGCAGCTCTCCCCGATGCTCGATCAAGTCGAGCAACGCTACGACGAGCGGCCTGCCCAGTGTCTCGTCGACGGCGGCTACGCCCGCCACGATGACATTGAAGATGCCCAGAGGCGCGGCACCACGGTGTATGCTCCGGTCCCCAAACCCAAAGACCCAAGCCGTGACCCGCATATGGCGCTGCCCGATGACAGCGAGGCCGTTGCCCAGTGGCGCGAGCGCATGGGCACTGAGGCCGCCAAAGACATCTACAAACAACGCGCCGCCACCGCCGAGTGCGTCAACGCCATTGCGCGTGGGCGCGGGCTCACGAAGTTTTTGGTGCGCGGATTGAGCAAGGTGAAGGCGGTGGCGTTGTGGTACGCTATCGCCCACAACATGATGCGGGCGATGACGGTTGTCCAAACGGCGTGACATCGTCGGCATTGCGCGCCACAGCCCTACAGCGCCACTGAAGACGCCGCTCGGCTCAGCTTTTTGGTATTGTCCCATGCCGCCGGGTAGCACGGCTTGTGGCAGTGAAGATTTTTTAAGTCACCGCACCCGGCTCGCGCCGCTGCGTAAACTATATCGATTGCGGAATTTTTTCACGGACTCTGAGCAGTAACTCGATTTGGCAATTGACAGCCCACAAGGAGACATCGCTATGAAACTCGCTGGTCAGGTAGCTGTTATCGTCGGCGGCGCGCGCGGAATCGGCGAAGAGATCGCGCACAAGTTCGCCGATGAAGGCGCAAGCATCGCTCTGGTAGATTTAGACAAGATGAAACCGCAGCTCGACGGCGTCGCGCAAGCGATCACTCGGAAAAGCGGCGAAGCCATCGCCATCGCCGCCGACTGTACGGATGATCGTCAAGTCAATGCCATGGTCGATGAGGTCGTGCGGCGCTGGGGAAAGATCGATATCCTGGTCAACAGCGCCGGCTATCGCGGCCCGCTCGTGCCGGTGCAAGACATTACCGAGAAGGAATGGGACGACGTCCTTGCCATTAACCTTAAATTAGTCTTCCTCTGTTGCCGGGCCGTCCTTAAAATCATGATGCAGCAGAAAAGCGGCAGCATCGTCAGCATCTGTGGCACCGCCGGCAGAGAAGGGATGGCGCTGCGCGGCTCGCTTTGCGCTGCCAAATGGGGGCTCGTCGGCCTGACCCAAACGATCGCGAAAGAAGCGGGGCCTTATGGCATTCGCGCCAACGTTATATGCCCGGGCGGCATGGATGAGCCGGATCTCCGTGAAATGTACGCGGAAAGAGCCAAAGGGATGGGGATGGAGTTTTCCCAACTGGAGAAGCAAGTCTTGGAATTAACCCCGCTCAGAAAATACGCCAAGCACGACGAAGTCGCCAACGCGGCACTTTTTCTCGCATCGAGCGATTCTTCCCACACCACCGGCGAAGCGCTCAACGTTTCCGGCGGGCGGCTGATGAGTTAAGCTGAGAGCCTACGCCTCATACGGGACCCCACGGAGAAACCCGTGGGGAGAAATCCTGAGCGATAGCCCCGGCCTTGGCCGGGGTTCGAGTCGAAGGGTCGCTTAGGGCAGTGAAGGGCTCGCTGCCGCCGCTGCTTGCGGCAATTTCTCGTCCGTCTTGATTTGACCGAAGAGAGCCAAGCCCGAAGCCAGCAAGATCAATCCCATCACCACCATGAAACCGTCATAGCTGCCGGTCCGGTCGTATACGATGCTCGCGACCATCGGTCCACCGGCGGAGCCGATCTGATGAACGATGAAACTGAGACCGAGGATGACTCCCGCCATCCTCGGCCCGACGAGTTCGTAGAACATGACATTCTGAATCGCCACGGTGCCGAACGTCGGGCCGATGGCGAGACCGACGGCCGCGTAGAAACAAAGCGCGTTCGGCATATCGAGGGACAAGAGCAGCGTGCCGACACCGCGCACCAGATAGCTCAGACCGAGCATCTTCGCCCGCCCGTAACGGTCGGAAAGCCAGCCGAAGAGCAGCGCCGAAACCGCTGCGGCGCCGCCAAAGACGCTCACCGCCCGGGCGCCGGTGGCGGCATCGAACCCCTTGCTCATCGTCAAAGCGACCAGATGGGCGATTTGAAAAAACGCCACGCCGCAGGAGAAACGCACCGCGAAGAGCAAGAGCATAGAGCGGTTGCGGAGATGGGGCAGGCACGCCGCCCAACCGATCCGGCTATCCCGGCTCGCGTGAGTCGTTTGCGGATCGCGCGCGCCGATCCAAGCGAGCGGCAAAGCCACACCCATCAGGATTGCGCTCGCCGCTAAAGCCGCCGTGCGCCAGTCGTAGGAGCGGATCAAAAAGTAAATCATCGGCGCGAACAGCAAGGGGCTAAGCGGTGGCGCGGTCTGGATCGCGCTGACGGCCAAACCGCGGTTGCGCGCTTCGTAATGCTTCGACACCAGCAACGATACGATCACCAAGCTGGACGCCCCCATCGCCAAGCCGACGCACACACCATAGGACAACGACAACTGCCAGAGATTTTGCGACAGGCCCATGCCGAGAAACCCCGCGGCCATAAGCACGATGCCGCCCAAGATCACCGGCCGCGAGCCGTAATCGTCGGCGAGCTTGCCGAACAGAACGGCGCCCGCAGCCCACCCCATCATCGCGACCATGTAGGGCACGGTTACCAGCGCGCGCGACCAACCGAACTCTCTTTCCATCGGCGGCAGAAACAAGCTGAACGTGCTCATGCCGATCGACGTCATCGTAACCACGACGGCGCAGAGAAGCAGAATCGAAGTTCGTGAAAGTTTCATCGCGATGGCATGGTTATGGCAGACGCGCGGACCAGCGTCAATGAACGAGAGGACATCCACAAGTTCCGCCACGCAGCCGGCGCCAATTTTCCGACGTAGCAAACATCCCGGACTCGGATAATCCTCCCGCCAAGCATGCCCTGAGTCTAATCGAAGGGGCGCAAAGGCGCCAAGTGACACTCCGTGTCATTTCGACCGAAGGGAGAAATCTTTCCCAGATCCCTCGCATTCGCTCGGGATGACGGATCTCCGCCCGTCACCTTTGCGCCTTAGCGCCTTTGCGAGAGATATTCCGAGATTCGGTTGCGGCTTTGCCGCGCTATGTAGGTGTCGTTCGGAACTGGGATGGAACGGATTGTAAGCGGCCTGATCCAGCGCGCGTGCACCGGATCAGGCCGCTCAGAGTGGATGGGCTATCTTCGACGCAGGTCGTCTCTAAGCTCATCTCGCGCTGCGTCCAGTTTGTTTTGGCTCTGCCGGACTTCTCGCCTGCTGCCGGCGAGTTTTTGCCGGTCTTCGCGGATCTCCCAGCGGTCCTGCGCGATTTCCTTTCGGCCCGCGCCGTTTCGAATATCTTTTCGCAGCTCGGCTCTATCCTTATTCAGTTCGTCGCGATTCTTTTGCAATTGCCGCTGGTCTTCTCGCAGCTCTTGTTGGGCCTGGCGAACTTCCCTGATGTCGTTGCGAATCTCTTGCCGGCGGAAATAGCCGCGCGCGTCGAAGACCTCGCCTCTGGAGTGATGGTAGTGCACATCGTCGTAGCTCCATCTTCTGTCGCCGCCGCCGATCAAATACGCGCCGCGGGGGACTTGTCGGCTGAGCATCCGGCAATCGCCGGGCGGTGGCTGATGACCCGGAGGTCTGCCGGGAATCCAAATTCGACACAGACCGGCCCGCGGCAGATGGCCAGGCGGAATATGAAAGTGGCCGTGCTTGTGGCCATGGCCGCGGCCACGGTCATGGTCATGGTCGTCGTCGTCCGCCATTACGGCAATTCCCGGGAGTGTCAAGGCACCGGCGAGAAGTCCCGTTGCGATCGTAAGTCTGACGTTTTTCATATCGACTCCTTCTGCATCCAATTAGTGACAGCTAATCAACCCATAGAGCAACCGATGTGCCAGCGGTTCCGTATCGCCAACTCGTCGATTTGTCAGCCTGCGTCAAAAGAAGAGGGGGATACGCTCTGGGAATAATTACCCGCGGCAGGCGAAAATGTTCGACTCCGGCAGACGGCTACAGTTGCTGCGCCGGCGACCAGTTAATTTCAGGCGTCGCGGGCAGCTTCTGAGGCAAATAGAGAATGAGATGGGAGATGAATTGCCTTAACGGCAATCTAAGGATATCGCCCTGGTGAATCTGGGGTCAAGGTGAATCTGGGGTCACAGGTGAATCTGTCAATCTGGGGTCAGGCAAACCTTATTGCTGTTTTGCTAGCGTTTAGGTATGGTCGCGTCATCATGGCCAGAAAGCCGAGGGTACATTTTACCGGAGCGCTCTACCATGTCATGAGTCGCGGCAATCAGGGGCAGAAAATTTTCAAAGACGTTCGGGATCGTGAGCGTTATTTGGATTTACTTAGGGAGGGCCAAAAGCGATTTGGCCACCGGTTGTATGCCTACGTGCTGATGGGCAATCACGTTCACCATCTGATCGAGATCGGCCAGACACCGCTTTCAAAAGTGATGCAAAACATTTTATTCCGCTTCACTCGTTACTGGAACCGCCGGTATAAGCAGACGGGGCATTTATTTCAGGGGCGTTATAAGGCGATTTTGTGTGAGAAAGAGAGTTATCTTTTGGAGTTGATACGATATCTCCATCTCAATCCGGTGCGAAGCAAGGTTGTGGACGATCCCGGCAACTACGCCTGGAGCAGTCATGGAGCGTACTTGAAGGGCGAAGCCAAGAGCTGGATTGCGGTAGACGAGG
>JAUYJC010000497.1 GCA_030688735.1 Deltaproteobacteria bacterium | reverse complement strand
TTTCTTACCTGCTCAATTTCAGCTAATCTGCACGCGTTTTCATCAACGACTTCGGGAAGTGTATTCTTCATGGAGAGAAAATGGTGGCTGGTGATCGCCGGATGCATCACCCACGCGGTAAGCACCGGCTTTACTTACTTCGGTATGAGCGCGTTCTTCCCGGCGATTGAGCGGGAGTTCGGCTGGAGCCGGACGGCGATATCGGGGGCTTTCTCGCTGGCGCGCATCGAGTCGGGTATCCTGGGTCCCGTCGAGGGCTACGTGATCGACCGCGTGGGAGCGCGGCGGATCATGTTTGTCGGCATCATCCTATGCGCGATAGGTTTTTTCTCGCTGAGTTTGGTGCATTCGTTGCCGATGCTTTATGTCGTCATCGTTATGGGCATCGTTCTAGGTTCCAGCATCGGATATTACTTGCCCATCAGCGTGCTGGTCGCGAAAGCATTCCGCGAAAGACGGAGCTTGGCCTTCGGCATCTTTCGCATGGGACCGGGTCTCTCCGGGCCGCTGGTGCCGTTGGTAGGCTGGATGATCGCTTGGTGGGGTTGGCGTACGGCCGCGGTGATATCGGGCGGCATTCTTTTGGTCGTGGGGTTGCCGTTGGCTTACCTGATCAGCCGGATTTCCGAAGCGGAAGAAGCGCAAGAGCACCAGGCGTCTGAGCGAGAGTTCCAGGATGGGAAGGCGGCTCGCCGTTCGTCGGATCCTCAGTTTACGCTGAGCGAGGCGCTTCATACGCCGGCCTTCTGGACGTTTTCAACCGCAATGGCGCTGCGCCACATGGTGACCGAGGGAGTCTCGGTCCATTTTGTGATTCTGCTCGTGGACCGTGGCTGGACCATGGCAGCCGCCAGCAGCCTGCTCGGCCTTTCCGCGTTCATCGGCGCGCCGGCGCGCATCGGCATGGGTTGGCTGGGGGACCTGGCCGATAAGCGACGCCTGGTCATGGGACTTCTCGTGGCATTGAGTGTTTCCGTTTTCCTCATGGGGTACACGGCTCACGCGTTTGTCTTCACGACCTGCATGATCATTTACTCGCTCGCCTATGGCGGGCTCGCCTCGCTGCAGGAGCCGATTCGCGCCGACTATTTCGGCACCAAGGCCTTTGCTACGATCCAAGGAATGAGCCGAGCGGTTACCACGGCCGGCACCTTCATGGGCCCCCTTCTCGCCGGCTTTCTTTACGATCTCACCAAGAGCTATACGATCGCCTTCGCTATTTTCGCCGCCGTGAGCCTCTTGGCGACCGTTTTCATGTTTCTGGCGAAGCCGCCGGGACATAAGGGAGCGAGGACCAGACCGTCGTAAGATCGACCGTGGTCTATGGCCGCCCGCGTACTTAAACGCAAGCGATTCACGCTTAATCTTCCGCGCTGAAAGGCAGTTTTCCGAAAACGGAAAGTGGAGCCCCACGGACAAGCCCGTGACATGATTCGAAGGGTTGATTATTACCGAAGCGATACTAGCGGGTATCTAGTCTTTGTTAAGACTCGTAACCGAAGCGGGAACCGTTGTCACCGGCGCGACGAATTCCTCTCTCACAAAGCCCGGGGCTCCGGTGTTTTCCATTTTCACCTTGAGCCAAGGGCCGTTGATTTCGAGGACGATCAGTCTGGCACCCCGGTCGAGCATGATCTGGGCCGCGGCGCCAAAGCGCGGCTCCTCTCTTAAGAGAATATGGCGCCGCGTTTGGTAGATCGGTAAGGAGTCTCTTGCCGGCTCCCCCGCACGGTTTTTTCCCGTGGCAGCGTCAACGATGGAGGCTTGGTTGGCAACCTTGGCTGCCGATTTAATCTTCCCGACTTGTGCGGGGGTATCAAGTTTCAAAGTAGCAGGGCTCTTTGACGAGGTTGCGGTTTCGTCATCTATTGCCTTGCTCATGGGTGCCGGTTCCGCCGCGCTTACCGAGGCTCTCTCTGGCAACGGTTCGATAGCCGCAGGGGTTGGCGAGCGGAAGGCAAACGCTGTCCAGACAAGGGCCGGAACGCCGATAGAGCAGAGAGCATATCTTAACACCGACCGCGGGGCCGACGCCGTTCTAACTCGACGAGAGGTGTCCCCCTGCTTTGGCAATTGTTGGGCGACGCTTGGCTCTGCGACACTCACGGTCACTTCTGGCGGTATTTCTTGGGAGCGGTCATTGAGAGGAATCGGTTGATCGAGGGTGTGGTTGAGGAGCAGTCTTGCCAACAGCCACCGATAAACCCGGATCTTGTCTTGTCTCTGTTCTTTTTCCGCCGCATCGAAACCAAGACAAAAAATCTCTCTTACAATTTCCCGCTCGGTGTCACTCAAGTCGTCAACAGCTCGAAGCCGATCGATCTCTCGTTCATGGGTTTGCGCGCCGTCCACCTGAATCCTTGCGAGCAGACTCGAGAGCTGGGCTTGCCGGCAAGATGAATCACATTCGCCGATCTGAGCCGAATGGAGTGGGGCATTAGCGTTTTTCCGTCGTGACGAACGGAACCGCTCCGTTTTGAATCGGCCAAAAATGGCGGACAAGCGTTGCGTCATTGCAAAATTCCGCGCCTGTAAAGTGGGGGTACCATAGATTCCAACCGGTGAATTATCATTAACTACAGGTAACATGCAAGACAAATTTGATCATGTTACGACAGGAGCCGACACCGTCCCGGACCGGGCCCGGTTAGGTATTTTGCCGTTGAGTTGACTTGTCCAGCCATCGTTGGACTGTTTTTGACGGCCTAATTCGTCTGCTTGGATTGGAGAAGTAGACAATGGCCGGATTCTTTCAGGTTCGGTGAAATGAGCCCGACGGGCTCGATCAAACCGGAGACTCATCGTCTTTGCTGTGCGCCACGCCCTGCCGCCGCCACAGCCGGAGCCTGCACCGATGGTTGAACACGCCGGAATGGGGATCTCGTGTTTCTACTTCATCTTGCCGCAAATCTCAGCGAACTGGTCGAGATCGATCACCGCGTCCTTGGATGTGAGCGCGCTGAATTCCTTGTCGAGGCTCGCGGGACCTTCATCGGAATTGCGCAAAAAGCCGACCAGCATTTGCCCGCGCTTCGGATGCTCCTCGATCTTGACGATGTAGCGGTAGCCGCCGCGCTCTATTGCGAGTTGGCGCAAGCTGCATAGAAGAAAAAACGACGAGCCCACCGACGATCCGAGCGTTTTGATCTTGATTTCGATCACGGAGGATCGATCCCGCCGTTCGATTTCTCTGACGACTATGTCCATCTTGGAGCCGCCGAACCGTTTGGAGTCGGACTCGAAGAGTTGGCCATGGACCGCCGGCGCGGGGATCGTGAGCGCGCCAATGAGTGCGATGAAGAGGATGCCTTTGCCCGTCATATTACGCGCACAGATCGGTCGCCCCCGGTTAAGACCCGATCGCTTTCGATGACCGCATGGGCGTTGCCGATGGTGGGACGGCCGGTGAAGGGGAGAATTTTTTTGGCCGAGAAATTTCTCCGGCGATAGTCAGTGCGACCGGTCGAGGGTGTGAGAGCGAAGGCGGTCTCTGAGAGATTTGTCCACGAGGCAATGCGCTGAATCGCCGCGAATCTCAAGGCTTCCGCGTCGATGACGACGGCGACCAGGTTGCCCTGAAAAGGTTTCTGCGTGAAGACGTCGACTTGTTTGAAAAGAAGAGTCATGCCGACGGCTGCGCGAACCTCATTTTCGGAAGTTATTCAGAAAACCTTCCTTCTCCAGCTCCTTTAAAAAGCGCGTGTTGACGAAGTCCTCCGGTTTCTTGGTCTTGACCACCGCCACCCGTTGCGCTACTTCATCCATGGCGTTTTGCACGCCTTCGAGCTTTGTATAGCCGCTATAATCCGTCACCTGGACATAACTCTGATAAGTGGCCTCGAGAAGCTCGGCATCGTCGACCTTCAGATACTTGGCAATTAATTTTTTGGTTTCCTCTTTGTGCGCGGCCGCCCAGTGAACACCCTCGATGAAGCCTTTCAGGAAATTCTTAATTCCCTGCGGGTTTTCCCGGATGAAACGGTCGGTGGTTTCGATCACCTGTTGGGGATAGGCAATCCCCAAATCCGCGAGGTTGATGAGAATGTTGTAGCCCTGCTTCTTGGCGGTCAGATCCAAAGGCGGCGACACCAGCGTGGCTTCAATGCTGCCCGCCGCCAGGGCCCGAAGACGGTCGGGCTGCGAGCCCATTTGGAGAATCATAACATCCTTGACCGGGTCGAGGCCGAATTTTCTAAGAGCCAACCGGATCGCCGTGTCCGTTCCGGAACCGAAACGGCTGATGGCTATTCTCTTCCCTTTGAGCTGATCCCACTTGGTTATGGCCTTGGCGGAGACCAAGCTATAGGGCAGCGTATTGACGAACGCGGCGACGATGACGGTATCTGCGCCTTGGGAGCGCGATGCGATGACGGCGGGACCCGAGGAGATGGACATCTTGACGTCGCCCGAGAGCATGGCTTGGGCCAGGATGGAGCCCGCTTCGAAGAGCACGACTCGGGGATCGCTATTGTACTTTTGCCAAAGGCCCGCGTCCCTGGTGACGAATGCGTACATCATATTGATCGAGGGGCCGGAAACTCCGACGATCATCGGGTCCGCGGCGGGGGATGCAACCGGGCGGACGAGCAAAAGAGCTGCTAGCGCGAGGCATTGAAGGAAAGCTTTGTGGTTTACGTTCATTCGGTTCTCCGTTCGGTTGTGGTTTTTCGCGTAAGTATCCATATCCGACTTGAGCTATCCTAGGAAGAATTAAGAAAAAATCAAGGCTCGGCTCCCCACCTCACCATCCTTGCAAATGATGCGCGGCCGTAGTTAAGCTATCGTCATTCATCCATCGGAAATGGGGGTAGGCATGGCTGAAAATCTAAAACCTCGCAGCGCGGTCATTACCGACGGCCCTGACCGGGCGCCGACGCGAGCAATGTTCAAGGCGGCGGGATTTACCGATGAGGATCTGGCGCGTCCCATTGTCGGGGTCGCCAATACCTGGATCGAGATCGGGCCGTGCAATCTTCATTTACGCCGGTTGGCGGCCAAGGTCAAAGAGGGCATTCGCGCCGCCGGCGCGACGCCGATGGAATTCAACACGGTGTCGATCTCCGACGGCATCAGCATGGGCGCGGAGGGAATGAAATGTTCGCTCATCAGCCGGGAGGTGATCGCGGACTCCATCGAGCTGGTGGCGCGCGGCAATCATTTCGACGCGCTCATCTGTCTTTCGGGCTGCGACAAGACCAATCCGGGCGTCGTCATGGCCCTGGCGCGCCTCGATATTCCCGGGCTCGCGCTCTATGGCGGCTCCATCGCGCCCGGCCATCTTGGCGACCGCGATCTGACGATCCAAGACGTCTTCGAGGCGGTGGGCGCCTACAGTAGTGGCAAGATCAGCGCCGAGCAATTCAAAGCCGTGGAGAACGCCGCGTGCCCCGGCGCGGGCGCCTGCGGCGGGCAATTCACCGCCAACACCATGTCTACGGTTATGGAGTTTCTCGGCATCTCGCCTATGGGAAGCAACGGTATTCCCGCCACCGTCGCCGAAAAAGACGACGCGGCTTTCAACGCCGGCAAGCTGGTGGTCGAGTTGCTACGCCGCGATCTCAGGCCGTCGCAAATTCTCACTCGAAAGGCCCTCGAAAACGCCATCGCTTCGGTGGCGGCCACAGGCGGTTCGACCAATGCGGTGCTGCACCTGCTCGCCATCGCGCACGAGGCGGGTGTTGAATTGTCCATCGACGATTTTGACCTCATCAGCGCGCGCACGCCGCTCATCGCCGATCTCAAACCGGGTGGCCGGTTCGTCGCCAACGATTTATACAAAGCGGGTGGAATACCTCTGGTTGTCCGACGTTTGGTTGAAGCTGGTCTGATCCACGGCGACGCGCTCACCGTTACCGGCAAAACCATTGCGGAAGCCGCGCAGGCGGCCAAAGAGACTGCGGGACAAGAGGTCGTTCGCCCGCTCTCTAATCCGCTGAAGTCGACCGGCGGGCTGGTGATTCTCAAAGGCAACCTCGCGCCGGAAGGATGCGTGGTGAAAGTCGCGGGACATGAGCGAATGACCCATAGAGGCCCGGCGCGGGTCTTCGACCGGGAAGAGGATGCCTTCCAGGCCGTGCAGCAGGGTCGGATTAAAGCTAATGACGTCATGGTCATCCGCTACGAAGGTCCCAAAGGTGGACCCGGGATGCGCGAGATGCTCGGCGTAACCGCCGCGCTCGTGGGCGCCGGTTTGGGCGATTCTGTGGCGCTCATCACCGATGGACGCTTCTCCGGCGCGACCCATGGACTGATGGCCGGCCATGTGGCGCCGGAAGCCGCTCACGGCGGACCTATCGCCGCGCTGCGCGACGGCGACATGGTCGTTTTCGATATTAAAGCGCGCCGCTTGGACGTGGAAATTTCGCCGCAAGAACTTTCATCGCGTCTGCGCCAATGGACGCCGCCGCCACCGCGTTATACGAGGGGGGTGATGGCAAAGTACGCCAAGTTGGTTTCTTCGGCGTCCCAAGGGGCGGTGACGAATTAGTAACGAGTCCTGAGTCGGATCAAGTGCTGAGTGCTGAGTCCCCTCGCCCCACTCAGAACTCACCACTCGTTACTCAGTACTAGAAGCCCTGGCTGTCGGCGCAGGGCGCGTCATTTAACTACTGGATCCAGCGGCGGCCGCGACGTAAAACCGGTAAGGAGGGTTAGATCATGAATGACTGGACTGTTTGGGCGTCGTTTTTGGCCTTGGGCACGGCAGCGGCGGTATTAGCGACCTATTTTCTATGCCGCGCCCGATTCGACCAGATGCAAGGGCGGTTGCTTTTAATCGAACGCGAGGTGGCGATGGCGCGCTTGCGCGAAGAAGCGAACGAGAAGAAATTGGTGAAAATTCTAGCCGCGGTAACCGAGCTGCGTGAGTCCAATGAAGAACACCTGGGAAGACTCCGAGAACGGCTCGACGAGCTGCGCGCTGAAGGTTATCCGCGCGAACATGTGGACGCGGCCTGACGCTCCGCTGGGTTGAAGGTTCAAAGTTCCGGGTTCAAAGTTCAACGTCGAATGCAAAAACGTCGGCCAAATCCG
The DNA here is from genome assembly GCA_030688735.1 of Deltaproteobacteria bacterium. Classification (GTDB taxonomy): domain Bacteria; phylum Desulfobacterota; class Binatia; order UBA9968; family UBA9968; genus JACPFE01. The sequence goes on along the minus strand of JAUYJC010000497.1, from coordinate 2,343 downwards.
GAACCTTGAACTTTGAACGTTGAACTGAATCTTTTCCTTGATCTGCAATCAGCTTGCCCCAAGTTTGACAGCCCACCGCGCCGTTCGATAGGGTGCGGTGCAGTTTAAATCACCACGACTCAAGAAGGAGAAATTCCCATGAGCCTCGATTACGTCAGCAACCAGGAAATCATTCAGGCGGCGCGCCGCAATCTGCCGCAGGATGTCTGGGATTATCTGACCGGCGGCGCAGAGTCGGAGACCACGATGCGGCGCAACCGTTTGGGCTTCGATAGCCTCGGTCTGCGGCCGCGGGTGCTGGTGGACGTATCCAAGGTCGATACGACGACGACGTTTCTGGGACAGAAGCTGCGCATTCCGGTGATGATGGCGCCCATCGGCTCGCTGCAAACGATCACGCCCGAGGGCGGCGTCGCCGTGGCCAAGGCCGCTGCGGAGTTCGGCACCATGAATTTCGTCAGCTCGGTGACGCAGCCGAGCTTGGAAGAGATCGCAGCCAGCACCAACCATCCGAAAATCTTTCAGCTCTATATTCGTGGTGGCCTAGATTGGTGCGCGGAAATCATCGAGCGCGTGAAAAAAGCCGGCTACATCGCGCTTTGCCTCACCGTGGACACGGCGCATTACAGCCGGCGCGAGCGGCCGCTGCTCAACCGCTGGCAGCCGCCGAGCCGAAGGACCGAGACGGGGCGCCATTTTCAGGCGCTGCTCACTTGGGAGATGGCGGATGCTATCAAAAAAATCGCCGGCATGCCGCTTATCATCAAAGGTATAGCGACGGCGGAGGACGCGAAATTGGCCGTGGAGCATGGCGTCGATGTCATTTACGTCTCCAACCACGGCGGGCGGCAATTGGATCATGGCCGGGGCACCATCGACACTCTGCCCGAAATCGTCGAAGCGGTCGGAGGCAAAGCGGACATCGTCCTCGACGGTGGCGTGACGCGCGGCACCGATATCGTCAAGGCGCTGGCGTTGGGCGCGAAAGCGGTCACAATTGGCAAGCTGCAAGGATGGGGCCTCGGTGCCGGTGGCAAAGACGGTTTGGTGAAGGTGCTCGAACTGCTCGAAGAGGAGGTAGTCGTCGATATGGCGCTGTTGGGCGTCACCCGCGTCGACCAGATTACCTCGGCCTACGTCTGCAAAGCCGCGCCCGTGACTTTCCCCCACGAGATGAGCGCGTTCGTGCACATTCCGGGCGGGCAGTTGCGGTGAGATTGGCGGAGTTGCCTCGGTATCGCGGGATGAGAACGGTCTGGAAGACGAGCCGAAGAATTTTTGAGCAATAAAATCAACCGATGCGGATATGCACGAGGATGGAATGAATCGCCAGCGAGAGGGCGAGCGCGTTTTGAAACATCGGCTCTCTCTGCACCCGATCCTCATATTTCCAAAGCAGACCGAGGAAGACGATCGCCAGGGGAATGAGGGAAAATTCCCCCATGGGGTGGCCGTAGATCAAAAGCCAATAGGCGTCAGGATAATTTGCCGCAAGCCATTCCTTCCATTCCGCATTTGCGCATTTGGGGTCTGGTCTTGCATTGCAACAGATGCGTGATTGCAAGTCATGGCCCCTTTACTCTCTTCTAACTATCAACAAAAGATTTTTCTTTTTCGCTGACACCTCACTATCAGTGGAAAGATCTCGCCTCCTTGGCTACGGGTTTTCGCCCCGGCGCCGACCCGGCGCTCAGCGCCTCTTGGCCGGTCTGGAGAGGTTCCACCTTGAGCTCAACGATGTCCGGCGGGAAAAGAAGGTCAAGAGTCCAATCGAAGGCTACGCGCAAGCGCCGCTCCCACCCTGGAAGGGCAAACAGGTAATACCCTCGCCAGGCGAACCAGGCCAAGAATCCCGTGAGCCTCATACCCCTGATCCTACCCACACCTCGATGTCGCCCTAGAGTCGCCAGCATACCGATACCACGGTAACCGAAGGGCTCCAATTTTTGGCCCATGAGCGATGCCACGAGGTTGCGGGCTAAATGCTTACCCTGCCGAACCGCATGCTGCGCCGTAGGCGGGTGAAAACGTCCGCCTGCATCCGGAACCAAAGCACAATCACCAACGGCCCACAGTGTGTCGTAGCCCCGCACTTGAAGGTAATCATTCACCGGAAGCCGTTCGTCTCGACCTTCTGTATGTGGGATTGGAATCCTGTGAATCAAAGGCGAGGGCTTCATTCCAGCAGTCCAAATTAATGCTTCAGTGTTAATCTCGCGGCCGTCGTGGACGCGGACACGACCCGACTCGTATGCCGTGACGCGAGCCCTAAGCCACACTTCGATTCCCCGTGACTCCAGGTTCCGTTGAGCGTAAGCGCCTAACTCAGGCGACACTTCCTGC
>JAUYJC010000495.1 GCA_030688735.1 Deltaproteobacteria bacterium | reverse complement strand
TGGAGAGCCCGCTGCGCCAAGCGGATTCGATCTTCATCAAAGATGGCGTGATTCAATCGATCGGCAACGGTCTAAGCCAAACCGCGGATCAAACCATCGACGCCAACGGCATTACGGCGATTCCCGGCTTGATCGATTCGCACTCCCATCCCTCCATCGGCGAGTACACGCCGGCGCAAAACTCGCTCGGCTGGATCACCAACTACATGCATGGCGGCGTGACCGCGCTGATCTCCGCCGGCGAGCTTCATCTGCCCGGCCTGCCGCTGCCGCCGGACGCGCGCACGGCGCTTTCCGTCGCCGTCGTCACCAAGCGCTGCTACGACAACCTGCGGCCCTCAGGCGTCAAAGTCCACGCCGGCACGCTGCTCTTGGTGCCGGGATTAACTGAGAAAGATTTCGACGAGATTCAGTCGCTCGGCATCAAGCTCGTAAAATTTATCTTCTACGATTACAGCTTGCTGCCCAACGGCGAAGCGGAGCGCTACGTAAAATGGGCGCACGCGCGCGGCATTAAAGTCAAGATTCACTCCGGCGGCGTATCGCGCTCGGGCGTGAGCCAGGTGGCCGGTTTTGACATTGTGCAGAAAATCAAGCCCGATATCATTGGCCATATCACCGGCGGGCCGATTCCCATGCCCGAAGAAGACATGATCCGCATCGTCAATGAAACGAATTACTGCGCCGAGATTTGCAGCTCGGGCAATTATCGCTTGGCCTTGAGTCTGATTCGCGCCGTCAAAGCGAAAAACGCTTTCGACCGGGTGCTCATCGGCACCGACACGCCGGGCGGTACCGGCGTTATTCCGCGCGGCATCCTGCGCGAGATCGCGTTCATTTCGTCGGTCGGCGAAGTGGCGCCGGAAAAAACCGTCTGCATGGCGACAGGTAACGCGGGGCGGGCGCATGATCTCAATTTGGGAATTTTGGAAGAAGGTCGGCCTGCCGATATAGTTCTTTTGCACAAGATCACCGGTTCGGTGGCGAAGGACGCTTTAGATTCGTTCGCGAAAGGCGACCTGCCGGGCATTTCGACGGTGATCATCGACGGCGAGGTCCGCGTCGCCGGCCGCAGCCAGCAGACGCCGCCGCCGGAACGAGTCGCCAGCGAATGTTGTTAGAGTGGCACGCCGCGCGTTGCGAGTAATTTTGCATGATTGGAAGTTTAGTCGCGTGTCATCCCGAACGAAGTGAGGGATCTTAGATTCCTCCGCTTCGCGTCGGAATGACAGCTATGAGTGAGGAGGATATTTCGTGAGCGAATTCGAATTCGGCGTAGGTCTTTTCCCCACCGAACCGTTGCCCAAGATGGTTCACCTAGCCAAGGTGAGCGAAGAACTGGGCTTCAGCCATATCTGGGTCGGTGATTCCCATCTCATCTGGCGCGAGGCTTACGTCAACATGGCCGCGATGGCTCTAAGCACCTCGAAAGTGAAGCTCGGCACCGGCGTGACCAATCCGCTCACGCGCCATCCCTCGGTTCTCGCCAGCGCCTACGCGACGCTGGAAGAGTATGCGCCGGGAAGAATGATCGTCGGTATCGGCCTGGGCGACAGCTCCGTGGAGACGATGGGGATGAAACCGTCGACGCTGGCGAATTTCGAGAAATCGTTGCAGCAGATGCGCGAGCTGTTCGCCGGCAGGGAATTTCAACTCGATACGGGGAAGATTCACCTTCTCCATCCGTGCAAAAGCAAAGTACCGATCTATATCGCCGCCAGCGGCCCGAAGATGCTCGAGCTCTCCGGCCGCATCGCCGACGGCATCATTGTTCTTGTCGGCGTCGCCGACGAATATATCGCTCACGCTAAAGAAAAAATCGCCGCGGGCGCGAAGGCGGCGGGACGAAAGCTTGAAGATATCAACCTAGTCCTCTGGGTTCCCTGCGCCGTTTCGGACAACGCGCCGGCGAAGGACGCCGTCAAAGCCCACGTCGCGCGCGTGGTAGCGCATCCGTTGCCTTACGTGCTCGATCCCAACGAGCAGAAAGTTTTGGAAGAGATTCGCAAGACCTACGACTATTACCACCACATGGACCAGCAGGCGAATCATGCCGATGTGATCCCCGACTGGCTCGTCGACAAGTTCGCAATCGCTGGAACGGTGGATCAGTGCCGCGTACAGATCGAGCGCATCAAAAGAACCGGCATCCAACAGATTGCGATCATTCCCTACAGTTGCCCCGGCGAAGACCGGGAAGCGACGATCCGGGGATTTGCCAGGGCGATGGGTTGAAATCGAGCGTCACCGATGAGATTCTCGATGACGGTGAATAATCCAACACAGGAGAGACGGTTATGAAAATCGTACATACCATGATCCGGGTGAATGATCTCGATGAAAGCTTGAAATTCTATTGCGATGGACTGGGCATGAAGCTCTTAAAAAAGAGGGAATATGAGTCCGGCCGTTTCACCAACGTTTTTGTCGGCTACGGTTCCGAAGAGACGGACGCGGTCATCGAGCTTACTTATAATTGGGATACGCACGCGTACGATATCGGCAACGGCTTTGGGCATATCGCGCTTGGCGTGCCCGATGTTTACAAAACATGCGATGAACTCCGTGTTAAAGGGGTCAAGATCGTGCGCGAGCCCGGCCCGATGAAGCATGGGAGCAGCGGCAATGCCATCGCCTTTCTCGAAGATCCCAACGGCTATAAAATCGAACTGACGACCCGACGTGAATAGTCAGCAGCGAAAACGCGCGCGGCGGCCGTGGTGTTGGATCGTCATGCAAATGTCAGAAAGTCTGGCGGTGCATATAATCGGCGTTTGCGAAGCGGTTCTGGCGCTTCGGATTCACAAAGCGCGCGGAGCCGTTTCATGTGTGTGGCCGCTTCCAGCAGAAAAACTGGCTCCGGCACAGCGCCGATCTCACGCGTCCATGCCGGGGCAGGTTGACCGCTGCGCTGCGCGAACAACTCCAGTAACGCAGCCGCCATTCCGAGAATCTGCTGGGTGTCGATAGGGGGGCGCGGTACGGATGCGAGCTCGGGATACTCCCGTATGAAATCCAGCGTGAGACTCCGCAAGCGCAAACTATCACGCTGTAAAGCTGCCTTAGCCAAGGATTCAAGCGTTACCATACAAACTCTCCCATAAATCTTCGAATGCATATTGCGCTTTCAATTCACGTCCAGGCACCAAGTAGGGAACTATGCGCTGCCACACTTCCGCCCGTTCCTGTGTTGGTTCCAGTACTGTGAGCAAGCGGCTCGCATCGGCGATATCCACATCGTCACGCCATGCGCAGAGTTTCATTGCCAGAAGCTGTTCGATGGCCGGCTGGCGCACCTCGATACCAGGCGCCTGGAGCAACACTGGACCATCGCTAAGGCCCGTCAGATACACTTTGGCCGCATCATTCAGCCAGTTGTCCGGCCACCCATTCTCACGGGCGATGATTGTCGCCCATGCGCGGACAACCCGCCCTTCGGGGGGTGGCAGAAACAACGCGTCAACATCTTGAGT
>JAUYJC010000493.1 GCA_030688735.1 Deltaproteobacteria bacterium | reverse complement strand
ATCCTCGCGCACAAGCATCATCTCCGCACGTTCAAGCATCCCCTTTCAAAACCGAAGGTCAACAATCATCACCGCCAAGAGCAAGGTCAGGTAGAGTAAGGACGCCTTGAAAGCGGACCAGGCTCTATCCCGTGAAGCCTCACGTACAACCTGGATGTTTCGCCAGAGGTAATAGGCGCCTAAGCCGGTTGCCGCCGCGCAGTATAGCCACCCGCTGGCTCCTATAACCAGTGGGATCAGCGATATCGTTACGAGCAGAACCGTGTGGGCCAACATCCACCAGGCGGTGCTCGCGATTCCGTGGACGGTCGGTAGCATTGGAACCCCTGAGAGCCGGTAATCCTCAATGTGCGTAATAGCAAGAGCCCAAAAATGGGGCGGGGTCCAGAGAAAAACGATGGCGGCTAACAGCAGTGAGGGAAAACTTAGTTCCGGCTGCACGGATGCGCCTCCAGCAAGCGCTGCGAAGCTCCCTGCCAGCCCACCGATAACGATGTTTACGACGCTGCGGCGCTTCAGCCATGCGGTGTAAACTATCACGTAGACGAACCAACCCAGGAAGAGATGCAGCGATACCATGGGGTTGATGGTGGCTGCCGCCAGCGCTAGCGCGAATGCCGTGAGAGTCAGGCCTATTGTTGTGACGATCCAAGGCCTAATCTCACCAGCCGGGAGAGGGCGGCCCCTTGTGCGGCGCATACGGGCGTCGATATCAATATCCAGCACGTGGTTTAGCGCGCCAGCGCCTGCGGAGGCCAAAATCAGAGTGAGTATTAATAGCGTGAGCGCAGGAAGCGCTGGCAGTGCTCGCGCCGTCAAGACAGCCGCTGTCACTCCTGTTAATGCGATGAGCAAGGCAATGCGTAACTTCAGGAGATCAACCCAGCGATTCGTCCATCCGGGGCCCATAACGTTCTCTAGCCTGCCGCAGGCTTCTTTAAGCACCAGGCTTGGAGAGAATGGATTGCCGCCACTGGAATAAACATTGTGCCTCCACAGTTTTTTCGCCCGCACCGGTTGATCGAATGAGAAGTTGACATCATTGGGGAACTCTCCGCACACTTGTCGGAGTAAAAGTGGGTCGCTCTGCAAATGCCCCAAAGGTATTTGCCATAAAAGCCAGAATGCCAAGACCGGCTGTGATTCCTCCAACTATAAGCATAACAGCCGGGCCTTTAGCCGGGATGGTGATGAAGTATCCGCGCCGTTCCCCTCCTAACAGGGCGGCCCAGAACATCCCGAGCGCCACCGTAAAGATTCCACCTCCGTAAAGATAAGCCTGTATCCTGGCTAGAGGTTCGCTGATAAGGCTTCTATCCCATGGCAAGATAAGTTCCGCCGTGACCCCCATGAAGGCGACCAGCACAGCACCTGGTATCATGGCCTCGTAATGAGGGGGAACCCAGGCAAGACTATTGTGACCGATGCCAACGAGAGCGATTAATAGACCTAGGGTGAATAGCAGGATAGACAACAGGAGCGCGGGGCTACGTGGACGCGAGTCACGACTAAACACATGCCGGAGAACCAGGCTTCCGAGAAAAAGGACTGGCAATGTCAAACTCCCTCGTATAGCGACATTGAGGCCGGTCATTTTGGGAAGAGCCAGCGGGTCCACAGCGAAAAGGACGACTAGAACAACTGCGGCAAAGAAGACGAAGACAACAAATCCGATCCGAGCCATCTGTTCCTCTAACCCCTGCAGCCCTGGAACCGGCATGAGGAGGATCCAGGACACCACCATTGTGCCGACTAAAGAGAATGTAATGAGATGCCCGGGCCCCCAGAAGATCGCTTGGGTCAAGATGTAAGGAGTACGCCAAGCGAGCTGGAACGCAAACCAATCCCCGAATAAGCGGGCCATGGTCGCGACTCCGGAAAGGCCAGCCGCGACCATGATCAGCGCCGTGCATAGCATGCCAAAAGGGATCAGGGGCATGCGGCCAATATCGACGCTAGTGATCGCGTAGATGAATGAACCCGTGGTCACCGCGACTCCCAGTGCGAACAGTCCGAAACCAGAAAGAAACGCCGGCTCCACTACAACCGGCACAAACTCCGCAAGGACCGGATCGCCCCAACCTGAAAGGGTACTAATGGCGGAGAGCCCACTTCCAGCAACGGCAAGTCCGAAACCGATCCACGCGGGGAGCACGGGAAAGCGTGACGCCTCCACCCAGAGAACCGCGAGCATCCAAAAAATCGCCTGGAAAGCGCTACAGGCCGCGACCATTGAGAAGAAAATGTGACTTATTAAAAAGCGCACGATGATGGTCGATTCCAACACTTCCCGCACCCCTAGCGCGCTGCCAAGAGCGGCCGGAATTACAAAGAAGGCTGCCAAGCCAAGATTAATCGTGGCAAAAATGAGCCAGGCACGAAATAATCGCCTGGTCTCAAGAGAGCGATCGCCCCGCGCTTGGTCAGCGCGTGACATGTTGTGGCCAATCGCAGATCAACTTCCTGCCTCTCTCAAGGCCGGGCGCAAGTCCTTAAGCTCAGCTACCATTTCCGGCTCGCGTTTGCTGCCGCTGAACATCGCCACTAGAGCAATCAAGGCAAATAGCAAGACCCCTAGCGCGGCCAGGACGCCACCAAGGCCCAGGAGGTTCATTGAGGAAAACCAATTCGGCACCGGGGCATCTGCCCCTGCGAATCGAATGCTTTGCATTCGTCGCGGGACACCCATGTGGGCGCCCCAGTGCATTCCGACCATTAGGATTATGAATCCGATACCGGTCAACCAGGCTTGAAACTTCGCCAGCCCTTTCCCCCTGATCTCAAAACCGAGGTGTGGCAAGAAGCCGTAAGCAAAGGCCATGAAGCCCAGAGTTGCGCCGCCTGCCAGCGCGCCATGGATATGGGCTGGGATCCACATCGTGTTATGGCGAGTCATGTTTAGCTGCATGGTAGTTGCAATGGTTCCATCGAACCCGCCGATTCCGAAGAGCACGATAGAAAAGGCCAGTAGGACCATCCCAGGATTATCCCAGCCCCACTGACGCAGCCAGCCCCATAAGCCACCAACTCCCCGCTCGCGTAATGTTTTCTCAACCGACGCCGGGACAGCCAAGCCATGCATGGCGCTCGGGATTCCCAGCAAGATACCAACGAATGTTGCGCCTACCCATTTAACGGCGTGGGACCAGGTCGGGTCCACAAGTAAATGATGCATAAAGACAGGCAGGGTGGTAACGCAATAGAGGGCAAAAGCCCAGCGGGAGAATTTTTCCGATACCGGTTTAGCTTTAACGGCGAAAGTCGCCGCGGCGTACCAGGCAACAACCATCGCCGTGATGTTGGTATATTGAAGCGTATGACCCATGGACCAGAAAGCGGCCTTGAAATATAGCGGATCCACCTTGCTCACAAGAATCCGGTAGGCCCAGAGCACTGCGGGAACAAAGGCAGCCACGGCGCCAATGATAGCGACTACGGTTATAATCGCGCATACCGCCATACCGTAAGTGATAAGCGGCAACGAACCCCTGTAGGTGCCTTGACTTCGTGCCTTCAGTAGGTTGAGGCCAAAGAGGATCATAAGTGTCAGAAGGCCAACCGCGTACATTAGATGGCCCAGATAAAATAGCGGATCGGCCCTCAGTGGGACATAGAGAGTGTACATGACACTGGCCCTGCCACTGGCTACCGTGCCCAGAATCATCAGAATTCCCAGGACCGCAAGACCATAGGCCAGCCAACCTAGGGCCGGTGAAATTAGTCGCGTACGCAGCAGTGAAGTGCACGCCCAAAGCCAGATAGCCGCCTCAAAGACATGCGGCCACATTGTAAGCATCAAAATCCCATGGAAAGTCAGTGCCATATGGAAGGCGGATGGCCAGAGGAGCTCGATGGCCGGTGCCCTCGTTAATACCACGAGCAGGGCTGCTATGGCCCCACCAGCCAGGAGCAGAAAAGCACTTCCCATGAAGGTTAGTATCAGCCGCCGGGTGGGCCGGTCCAGTCGCAAGCCGGTTTCGGGATCGCTGTAAACCGCTTCCATAGTATTGTCACCCCTTATAGTGTGGCGTTACTCTTCGACGACGATCTTGCCCATCATGGCCTGGTGTCCCACTCCGCAGTACTCTCCGCAATAAATCAGAAATGTCCCGGTGGTATTTGGCGTTAGGGTTACACCTTGGACATGGCCCGGAACCGCCTGGAACGTAAGGAGCTGCTCGGCGATTATGGGATTGTGGGTAACATCCACTGACGAGTACCAAATAGTGTAGGTCTGTCCTTTCTTCAGAATGAGATCTGGGTAGAAACTCCACGCCCGTGAGAGCAGGTAGGCATCTTCACCTGGAGGCACCCGAACCGTCCGAGGCGCCACCTGAAATTTGTTTACAAATTCAGTTACTCTTTGGGAGAAATCCTCCGGTGTTATCCGAAAATGCTTAACAGGGTTGTTCTGTTGGCCCACAAAGAGCCAAGCCCCGCTAAGGCCGATCATTAGAATTGCCTGCAGAAGAAGCACCCACAAAGCGAGCTGCTTGTCAGTCGGAATGCGACGCGCCCAGTCAGCAGGCGGTGGATCGAAAACTGTCCCAGCCATAATGAACCTCCCAAAGATGGCGTTCCGCAGCAAGTACTACCAGGGAATCTGGGTGCCAAAGGTATCGAAGGGCTTCGTGAGAAAGTAGTAATGGTTCTGAATCTCAAGTAGCGTCCAGACCAGCCATGCGGCACCCTCGAGTAGACAGACGAACAGCCAGAAGCCCAAGCTATTCAGCCACACCCCGCTCAGCGTGTCGACTTTTTCCGCCATGTCCGAATCAATCTGCGCGTTCATTGCACCCCCCATTTGCCCGAAAGTTCCCAGAAAAACCAGTAGTAAAGGATCACGAACAAAACTACGTAGATTAAGTTTATGATGAATGTGCCAGGGGTTTCCCACTTCATTGCGCTATCCTCCCGCTGATTTCGGTGGATCAAAACGACAGAAATTTATATGGTGCACTCCGGGATAATCAGAGCCTCGTGTCAAAATCCTATTTAGAAATTATATCGCTATCCGATAACCTCAAAGAACAATGTAAACTACGTCCGGTGAGTTTCCATTGTCAAGTAAAAATTTTCGTAATGTTGAAATTTTTGTCGGCATACAAACCTTTTGATGCATCCGCGCCCCTGCGGTATTTCACGTTTCTGGGGTCTTTATAATTGCGGCGATCTGCGCTACTTTAAGCTAAGATCAAACAAGCGGAGATGCGGTTTGGAATTTTCATTCTCCTTCACGGAAAATCCTGTTCCCTTATTGCTGGCAGGGCTCATCATTTTGGGGCCAGCCATTATTTTTATCTTCTTCCTCTGGTTTTTTCGAAAAACTCGGCTGGCATTTAGAAGCTGCCTCACTTGTCCAGAAAAAAAGCAGCGAGCCAATGTTCAATTTATAGCGCGATTCGGAGAAATAGGTCCTTACCGCGACGTAGGTTCCTGTTCGCTTCTCGATGAGGAAAAGGAAGTCACCTGCCGGAAGGCCTGCCTCCTTTCCCATGAGGTCCTGGAGACTCCTTTCGTGTCCGAAGGAAAGCATGAGGCCACGGGGTAACCTAAAGCCCTTTGGCAAAAATATATTCACAAATGGCTGGACCCTACAGTTCTTCCGAGAAAAATCTTCAGCTCGATCTTCAGTTGAGTTAAATTGGTCCTAAATGGTGTGTAGGCCTCGATGCATTGCTCGCAGGCTCCTGCGTCGGGCGTCTATCCTAAGAAGTCCTGTCGAATTTTCTGGACTATTTCCTTGTCTATATTTTCGACCCAAAGATGGGTGCTGGCACCACACAACGGGCAGGGTACACCTTCGAGCAAAACTTTGGTCTCTTTCGCCACTGCTGAATCCCTGCGGAGGTCGTTGCAACAACTTGAGCAAAAGACATACCAGCCAGATTGCGTGATTAAATAAAGGTAAGCGGTCACGATGAATGGAAGGGTTTTCCAGTAAGCAAGAAATCCGGATTTCTTTTTCCCAAAGCCGCAAAACGCGGGAGGTCAGGGTCCACCGACCGTGAATATCGGTGGGCCACCTTATCCACAGCGAAACAACCTGGGACAATTGGCGATGCCCAGCATGTAACGATGCTCGCCGGAACCCTCTACGCCGCGCACATTGATTCCTGTAGAAGCGAACCTGTAGAAGCGTCCTTGACAAGAAGGGGCGAATGAGCTACTGAGGGAGTCAAAAGACCTTTTTCATCTTTTGACTCCTATCGGCCAATGAAGCTGGGTCGAGAAATCGCATACGGAATTGTAGGCTTGCTGGCCCTGGCCGCAAAGCCTTCAGGGACCGCGATGCTCTTACGCGACATTGCCGGCGCTGGGAGAGTTCCTCAGAGTTTTCTTGCTAAGATTTTTCAGAAGCTAGCCAGGCATGGCATCGTTCGTTCTTTGCGAGGAGCGGTTCGGGGATACGCGCTCTCGCGGTCGCCTAAGGAGATTAAGCTAAAAGAGATTCTTTTGGCGATTGAAGGTCCTGATCTTTTCGAGCGGTGTATTTTTTGGAGCGACCGCTGTGCCGATTCCAACCCGTGTCCGCTGCATGAACAATGGAAAGAAATAAAGGAGAAGGCCATCGGGAAACTGGTGGAGAAGACTACGCTGGCGGACCTCATGAAAAAAAATGCGAGATCCCGACGCGTCAGGCGTCCTTTTTTACGGTGGAGGAAGGAGTTAGCTTTTTCGCTTCAGCAGGCCGAATAATGGTACTTAAGCATACGAGACGATAGGAGGCGATCATGATGAAGCTTTATTCGTGCTATACGTGACCTTACGCTCACAGGACGAGGATTGTCCTGGCGGAAAAAGGGATCCCCTACGATCTGATCGAGGTCAACCTCAAAAATAAACCCAAAGAGCTCTATGAGCTAAACCCGTACGCCAAGGTCCCGGTACTAATCGACGGGGATGCCGTCATCTACGAATCCGCGGTCATCGACGAGTATCTGGAGGAAAGATATCCCAATCCTCCTCTCTTGCCGAAAGAGCCGGCTTTAAAGGCCCGCGCCCGGATCTGGATCGACTTCTGCAACAGCCGACTTCAGGCAGCAGCTCACGAGGTGAGGTATGGGAGCGATCCGGATAAGGCAAAAGACAAGATTCGCGAGCATCTTGCCGTCCTGGATCGAGAGATGGAGGGAAAAGCTTACATCGCGGGCGCCTACTCCCTGGCCGACATCACTTTCATACCATTTTTCACCCGGCAGGAGCGCTACGGCGTGACGCTGGACGGAAGCGTGCCGCACGTGAAGCGCTGGATGGAGCGTCTTGTGGCGCGCCCGGCGGTAAACTCCACGTTATAATCTTTCGCTAGAGCACGTTCGATGGCGCTTTCGGAACAGATGGGGTGGAGGAACTGAAATTGAAAAGGTGAGTCTCGACATAAGAGAAAGGAGAAATCTGTGAGACATTTCCAGTGGGAAGATTACTACCATCTGTTCGTGGAACGGTACCGGGGGCGTTCCGATGTCGTGGCCGTCCAGCAAAAAGACGGCTCCTTTGTCCAGCTTGCTGGAGGGTTAACCTTGGACCGGTTTCTGGGGCACATGGAGATGACCGACACGTACGGGATCTATCAGATGGACGATCAAGCTTGTGTTCGCTTTATCCTCTTCGATATGGATGTGTTCCCTCGGAGAAAACGCTCCGGGCCGGAGCTACTGGCCGAGCTATCCAAGAAGAAGGGCCAGGTGCTTATGCTTCGGGATACCTTGATGGATCTAGACATCCACGAAGACCAGATTCTGGTGGAGTTCCCCACCGTGGGATACCATGTAGTGCTCTTTTTTGATTGGCCTGTGCCTGCTCAGGAGGCCAAGACCTTCGCCCGCCTGGCACTCGCCCGGGCCGGCCTGAAATACGTAGCCCCTTTTTACCCGATCACGACGGTCGGGTATGGCGACATGGTTCGCCTACCGTTGCGGGTGAATAACCTTACCGACAAGCGTTCGGTCTTCATCAGTAATTTGGGAACCTTTGACCCGGCCCATTATGACCCCACGCCCGATTTCACGCCCTTGGAGCGGGTACGTCCGATCTCGCCGGCACAGTTTCACGGGGCGCTGGAACGCGTGGCGGCTATAAACGGCTTTGTTAAGGTTGCCGAAGTTGGAGAGCTTAAGCCGGGGGAGATGAAGCTGGTGGAGGCGGGGGACAAGCGCATTCTGCTGGTGAACGTGAGGGGCGAATACCATGCCGTGGAAGAGGTGTGTCCCCATGCTGAGGGCCCTCTTTCAGAAGGGATGCTAGAGGGTGAGGAGGTGGAGTGTCCCTGGCATGGCCGGCGCTTCAATGTCAGGACGGGAGAAGCCCTCAAGCGGTATCCCGTGCGTGTGGAGAGGGAAAATATCCTGGTAGGCGCGCCATAACTCCACTACAGGCTCCGTCGGGTCGCACCACAACCCGAAGTCAAAGATCTTACCGGAGGAGTCCTATGAGAGAACAACTATTTCAGTTCGTGAACGATGCTCGTAAGCGGACACTGGAACTGGTCTTCGATCTAACGGATGAGCAATTGACCGTACCAAAAATGGAAATCGTTAATCCTTTTCGTTGGGAGCTCGGGCATGTGGCTTTTTTCTATGACGTCTTTCTCTTGCGGGTCTTGGGGTCCGACAGGTTCCTCTTGCAGGGAGCGGAGAAGCTCTACGATTCGTTTAATGTCGGCAACCCGCTCGCGGGCGACCACGATGACCGATGGAATCTGCCCCTCCCATCGCGTGAGGAGACCATCGCCTATATGACGCGTGTCCAGGATCGTGTCATCCAGAGGCTCGATCATGACCTGGATGACCGCGAGACTTATCTTTACCTCCTCTCTGTTCTGCATGAGGACATGCACGGAGAGGCTTTCACCTACATGAGGCAGACTCTGGAATATCCAGAAACTCAACTGAGCATCAGCGGAGAAAATTTAACCCCGCTTGAAATTGGTGGCGGCCCGTTGCCCGGTGATGTTGAGATACCTGGCGGCACGTTTCAACTCGGCGCTACCCCGGATGCGCCTTTCGTGTTTGACAACGAGAAATGGGCCCACCCAGTCGAAATCCGGCCTTTCCGGATTGCTAAGGCACCCGTAACCAATGCGCAGTTTGCCGAGTTTGTTGATGACCGAGGATACTTCCGGCGAGAACTCTGGAGCTACCAAGGCTGGTTGTGGCGCACGAAAACGGGAGCCGAACATCCCGTATACTGGATGCGCGGTCAGAGTGGCTGGTTGCGGCAGCACTTTTTCAGGCTCGTACCTTTGGAGCCGCACCATCCTGTTATCCATGTAAGTTGGTACGAAGCCGAGGCTTATTGCAATTGGGCAGGCCGGAGGCTTCCTACGGAAGCAGAGTGGGAAATGGTCGCAAGCGCGGAACCCACCGCTGATGGTAGAGGCATTAAAGAGCGCAAGAGAAAATATCCGTGGGGGGATGATCCGCCGACGCCCGATCAGGCCAACTTGGATTCTCGACATCTGGGGTGCGTGGACGTTGGAGCCTTCCCATTTGGCGAGAGCGCTTTCGGCTGCCGCCAGATGGTGGGGAATGTCTGGGAGTGGACAGCTTCGGCCTTCTACCCGTTTCCCGGTTACATCGTAGATTCCCCTTACCGGGAGTACTCGGCTCCCTGGTTTGGTTACCGCAAGGTCTTGAAAGGCGGCGCTTGGGCGACCCGCTCCCGCCTGGCCTGGATCACGTACCGCAATTTCTTCCAGCCTTACCGCCGTGATATCTTTGCCGGCTTTCGCACCTGTGCCATAGAGAAAACGAAATAGAAGGACGTAACACCATAAGGGTGATGAGAAATGATTATGGCACTCTTCTACGTAGGCACGGAGGATTTTGTGGACGGTCGGCCCACAAACCGAATCATAGATCGGTAGACCCATGGCGTCCATCGAACATTTTGCGGCCCGTGGAGCCGATTGCGACGGCATCGGGTCGCTCTTCGGAGACGGGCGGAATGTCGCTGGCGAAGAAATCAATCAGTAGAAAGGAGGCGCCGATATGTGCCAGCCATGCGGCTGCGGCCCCTATATCGAGCAGGGCCATAAGGCCGTGTTGAACCGCGTGATCGCCATCATCAAGGAAATGGGAGTCACCGCCGAGAACGCGCAGCGCTTTGAGGATGGCGAGCGAATCTGCGGCTTGATCGCCTCGAAGCTCGCTAGCGGCGAAGATGAAGAAGTCCGCCAGATTGCAAAATGGGTCATGGCGCTGCATAAGCGCACTTACGCTAAAAAGAGCGAGGCTTACGCTGCGGCGGCGCGCGACGTCTTTGCCAAGTTTCCGGCCAAGGGCGCAGCTCGGGACATAATCACCACCTGGCACCAACTCGAGCAGCTCTGCCGTGAGCTTAGCGAGGAAGATATTTCCTCCGTTGAAGATGCGGCGGTCAGGGATGCTTTCCTAGCGGTCCGGCATGTCCACGATGACCTTAAGGAGCGACGGATCGAGTTTATGAAGCGCTATCACCTGGAAGATTAGAGACGACTAGCGGCGCGGCGAGTTTTTCACAACAGGAGGGCCCGGCCTCAGAAATGCGGAGCAACGACATGACTGAAGAGCGGGTGGTCACCACGGCTTGCGTGCACGATTGCGGGGGCAAGTGCCTGCTCAGGGTGCACGTCCGCGACGGCGTGATTACCCGCATCACAGGCGATGAGGGGGAGGAGCCCCAGCTTCGGCCTTGCCTCAAAGGCCGCGCTTACCGCCAACGCATCTACCATCCTGATCGCTTGAAATACCCGCAGAGACGAATCGGAGAGCGGGGAGAAGGACGCTTCGAGCGCATCTCCTGGGACGAAGCTCTGGATACTGTCGCCCGGGAGATGCTGCGAATTAAAAAAACCTACGGGCCGGAAGCGATACTCGACGGGAGCGGTCCTGCCAATCAGAGCCTGCTGCACGGGACATCACGCGCGGCAGTGACCCGGCTACTCCACATGTTTGGCGGGTGCATCGGAAGAACAGGCCGCATGTCCGACGCTGCCGCCATGGCAGCCAGTCAGTACACCTTGGGGACGATTCATACTGGCAGCGATCCTGAGGATCTGCTCAACTCCCGCCTCATCATCCTGTGGGCGTGGAACCCGGCCGAGGCAATCCACGGCACCACCACCAACTGGTGTCTCACCCGGGCGAAAGAGAACGGAGCACCGATCATCTGCATCGATCCCCGTTACAGTCGCACGGCGGCCACATGGGCGGATCAATGGATACCCATTTACCCGGGCACCGATGCCGCCATGATGGCAGCGATGGCCCATGTGATGATCATTGAGGGGCTTCACGACCAGGCTTTTCTCGACAAGTATACGGTTGGCTTCGACGCCTTTCGCTCCTATGTGTTAGGCAATGAAGATGGCGTGCCCAAGACACCGGTCTGGGCCGAAGCGATTACCGGCGTTTCGCGAGACACCATTGTTCAAGTGGCACGTAAGTACGCGAGCACGAAACCGGCTGCCCTGATGGCAGGGTGGGCCATGCAACGGACCGCCTATGGTGAGCAGGCCTTTCGCGCCAGCATTTCCCTATCTGCGATGACCGGCAATCTGGGTATCCCTGGCGGCAGTGCCGGGGGACACTACGAGCTTGAGCCCGGCTACCCTGAGCCATTTGGCAAGTTCCCCGTCGGCCCCAATCCCGTCGGGAAGACTATCCCAATCAACAAGTGGGCTGACGCTATCCTTTTGGGCAAGGCAGGAGATTATCCCAGCGACATCAAGATGTGCTATATCACGGCGCGAAATTTCCTAAACCAGATTCCCACCGTCCGCAAGGGCATCGCCGCTCTCAAAAAGCTCGACTTCATTGTCGTTCACGAGCAGTTTATGACGCCTACAGCGCTTTATGCCGACGTCCTGCTGCCCGTCACGACATTTTTTGAGCGCGAAGACATCTGCCTCACCCCGATCTACGCCATTTACATGAACCAGGCGATCGAGCCCCTTTACCAGTGCAGGTCGGACCTTGAGATCTTGACCGACCTAGCCCGCAGACTCGGTATCGAAAGTTACAACGATAAGACCAATGAGGAGTGGCTGCGCAGCTTCGTTCCTGCATCGGCCATCCCAGATTTTGAAGCCTTCAAGACCAAGGGCATTCACCACTTCCGCGCGGAGCGTCCACGAGTGGCCTTTGAAGAGCAGGTTCGAGAGCCAGCCCGGCATCGCTTTTCCACGCCCTCAGGTAAGATCGAGATTTACTCCCAGCAGTTGGCCAATCTCAACCAGCCTGAGACGATTCCACCCATTCCGAAGTACATCGAGCCCTGGGAGGGGCGACGCGATCCCCTGACCCGAGAGTTCCCGCTCCAACTGCTGACCCCTCACCCCTATCAGTTCGTCCATTCTAGCTTCACCAACGTGCCTTGGCTCCAGGAACTGGAAAAGCAGCAACTGTGGATGAACCCCGTGGACGCCAAGGCCAGAGGCATCAAGCCGGGAGAGAAGGTTCGAGTGTCGAACCAGCGCGGCGCGCTCGTCGTGCCAGCCCTCGTGACAGAGCGCATCATGCCAGGAGTAGTATCTCTGGACGAGGGCGCATGGCTCAATTTGGACGCTTCCGGGACCGATCGGGGTGGGAGCGTCAACATGTTGACGCGCGACGAGGACACTCCGTTAGGCGACGGGGCTACGACCCATAGTTGTCTCGTGCAGGTAGAGGAAATCTGAGGTTAGGAAATGCAGCTCGGTTTTTACTTTGACCAGACGCGCTGCACCGGATGCGATGCCTGCGTAGTCGCGTGCAAAGACTGGAAGGATATCCCGGCCGGACCGGTGGCGCTCTGCCGGATCACGACGCTTGAAGAGGGCAGCTTTCCCAATCCTCGCGTCAGTTTTTATCCTTTATTCTGTTTCCACTGTGCTGAGCCGCCCTGTGTGGACACCTGCCCCGTAGGAGCGATTAGCAAGCGGCCTGAAGATGGCGTCGTTGTGGTGGCGGAGGATCGATGCCTTCCAGGCTGTCACCTTTGCCTTGATGCTTGTCCCTATCGGGCGCCGCAATTCGCTGAAGATGGTCCCGCGCAGCTATGTGATTTGTGCTTGGACCGCTGGGAAGATGGTGGAAAGCCCATCTGCGTTGTTGCATGTCCTCAGCGAGCTCTGGATGCGGGGCCTCTTGAGGAGCTTAGCAGCCGCTATGGCGGCGAGGCGCAGGTTGAGGGCTTCCCCGACGCTGTCCGATGTAGGCCATCCATTCTCTTTCGTCGGAAGAAATCATAGAAGCATGGGACCAACAACCAGCAAACACGTGCCTAATTTAATAGGATTTTTATTACAGCACCACTCAAAAAGGAGGGGAATCAGATGACAGAAAAAAGCCTTATCGGGGAATTTCATTCGGATCACGCGAAGGTCGTGCAGGCCCTGCTGGATTTACGGAACGCCATCCAAAACAGGGACCCGGCACGAGTCAGTGCGACGCTGGGGGAAGCGAACAAACTGGTTGGCCCGCACTTTAAGTTCGAAGAACTACATCTATACCCAAGCCTGAAAGAATTTACAGGAGAAGCTGGGATGCAACGGCTGGTGAATGAGCATGATGGTGTTTTCCGCAGTGTAGGAGCCCTAGTGGACCTGGCCGGCAAAAACACCTGGACCGAGGCGGACGCAAAGACGGCCGAAGCGTATCTGGACATGGTTTGGGAGCATCCGGTGACTTGTGATGGACTGGCGCTTTACGTCGAGAGGCTGCCAGGGGGTGTTCAGGCGGCGCTGCTGAACAAGATGGAAGAACTCAGACGCCAGGGCACGACGCTTCTGGAGTATCGGAAAGAGCGACTCTAAATGATAGTTTGTTGAATCCTTTGACGGAGCAGCAGGAGGTGAAGGCGATGGAGAAGAAACTCTCACAAGATAGCATTGGTCGCATCGACGGTGCGATACAAAGATTGGTCGCGGCTTGGAGCGATCTAAAACAGGGTTGGGCGCAATTGGATACGCCACAGGCCCTGGACAAGGCATTTTACGATTTTGTCGACGTGTGGCTCGCGACAGACCGGGCAGTGGATCGGGAGACCCATGCCCACAGCCTCGAATACTGGAGTGATCCGGATCTAGAAAACGTCCGGCAGGCGATAACACCCCTGCAGGTTCGCTTGAGCAAAATCGACGATCCGAAGCGGAAACAACAAGGGATAGAGAACCTTCGGCAAACTCTTCAGGCGATGGAGTTCTAATCGCATCGACGTAGCAAGGAGGTGAAGCATGCCAAAGGAGGTTGTTCGAACCGAGCTTGCGCCCCGTCCCCTCGGTGACTACTCACAGGCCTGGTGTGTCACCGGGGCCAGGCTCATCTTTGTCGCAGGTCAGGTCTCTGTCGACATGGGGGGGAATCCCGTTGGCGTAGGAGACATCGCCCTCCAGACGCGCACGGCTCTAGAGAACGTGAAGCGAGTGTTGGAGGGGGCTGGAGCCAGCCTGCGGGATGTCATTAAGCTTAATACCTACGTGACCGACATGGCCGCCTACCGTGAGAAGACCAGGGTCATCCGGCAAGAGTACTTTCCCCAGGACTTCCCTGCTGCTACTCTGGTGGAAGTGAAATCCCTGGCTCGGCCCGAGTTCTTGGTAGAGATCGAGGCTGTGGCAGCGGCGGGATAGCTGAGAGAGTGCACTTGGGCTAAGCCATAGAAAACGGGCTAGGCCATGAAACGAATCCAGAGAAGTAAGGAAAGGAGTGCCCATGCGAACGAGATTCTTCGAGCTGGACGGTCAGGCATTCGTCATCGCCTCCGCAAATGGGTCTGGCGGCAACGGCCCCGCAGAGCAAGCCGAGCTGACGATGGCTCGGCTGCGCCAGGATTTGGACAAGGTGGGCAGTCGCTTTGAGAACATCCTGAGAATTGTTGTGTATATGAAGAACCGGGAGATCTGGGACACCGTGGGGAACGTGCGACAGAAAGTGTTCGTCCCCTGGGAAACCCGTCCGGCCAGTGCCAGCATTTTCGTGGGAGCGTTTCGACACGTGGATGCGCTGGTGGAGATCGAGGCCACCGCCATGCTGCGTTCTGAGATCATCTCCAAGCGAGGGGTCGAGTACGAGCCGGCACGGGCGTACCTACGGGCGTTGGTCTCTGGACCATTTGTTTTTCTCTCCGGCACGGGGGGGCAAGGAGCCACAGAAGAGGCGCAGGCGCAGTCGAGCTTTGCGTCCCTCGGAGCCTGTCTGGAGAGCCAGGGAGGCTCCCTTCGCGATATTCGCCGGGTGACCATCTTCCTCAAGCGGCTGGAAGCGATGGGCGATGTGAGCCGCGTTTTCCACCGGCTCTTTAAAGAGCCGCGGCCGTATACTGAGTACATTCCGGCCACGGGCTTTGCTCGGGACGAGATGTTGGTGGAGATCCAGGGCACGGTAGTAGTGAAGTGATCGCCTACTGTGTGACGTTTGGTCGACGACGTATATTATGCCACGGATTCGTCCTCTGAAAGAAGAGCAAGTCCCCACACAAACGCATCCACTTTCAAAACGATCGGATTCCGGTGAGGCAAAGCTAAAGTTCGATGTTTGCAAGATTCCGCCACAGGATCGGCACCCGTCGCTATGGTGAAGTAGAATGTTCCCAAAGGATCCGAAACGATTAGAGAATGATAAAAGGGGTCATAGAGACGGGCCACGTGATGACGAACCCAAATACATCAAAGCTCGGGCAGCATATATGCGTCTTCTGAGAGCTGGAAAGCTACATTGCGCGGTTAACTGCCCTCTTTGGGCCATCGGTCGCTGCACAAATATGTGCTGGTGAAAAGTCTTTCTTGCACTCAACGATACCAACGCCACGCTTTTCAGCAAGAAGGGTTCAGCATCAACGCAGAGTCGAAGTGGCATGACGGCAGCCTTGATCGGCATTAGCTTGAGCGGATGAGGGAGCACGGGTTTCGAAAAAACCGAACCGGAAAGATGCGATGGAGTCTCAGAACATCATTCAGGCCTGGACCAGTGATCTGCGGCAGGTGCTGGGCAACGAACCGCTGACCGTTGACGACGTGCGTATCGGTGTATTTTACACGGCGGCACAGCTCTCCGACGGGCATGTTGGGGTGGCATTTACACCGCGCGGGTTGACCGTTTCAGTCTGCTGCCCGCAGTCGGCGGCTGAAGCTCCGCCAGCCGGACGCATGGCCGGCCGGAATGCCTGGGCGCTTGCTGAATACGCTGGGTCACCGGTGAGCTTGCGGCGCGCCGTCGGTGTAGCGACCCTAAACGCTCTGTCAGCCCTGGCGCTAACTCGGCGTGAAATGCCTGAGGCCCGCCTCCTGCCTGGTGTGGATGCGTTGGATGCCGCTGAGGTGCAACCGGACGACCGAGTGACATTGGTTGGTGCTTTCGTCCCCTTCATCAAGAAAATAAAAGACCATGTTTCTGCCTTGTGGGTAATCGACAAACACCCTGAAGCGCTTAAGCCAGACGAGAAACATCTCTGGTGCCCGCCGGAGCAAGCCTTGGGTGTGCTCGCGGAGGCCAGTGTAGTGATCATGACCGGTTCGACGCTCGTCGAGGGAGGTACGGATGAGCTGCTGGAGGCCGCCCGAGGCGCGCGCCGGGTGGTCATGGCTGGTCCAACGGCATCGCCGTGGCCTCCAACTTTCTTCGCGCATGGCGTTGATGTGCTCGGTGGCATTCGTGTGACAGACGGACCCAAGCTGCTTCAGATTGTGAGCCAGGGAGGCTCAGGCTACTTCTTCGGACAGGGTGCGGAAAAGATATGCTTTGTTCGTGTTGGTAAATGAAATTCTAGTCTGGCGAAAGGAATAGCCGTATCTCCGACAATAGGCGGTTCTAAACATTGGAGGCAGCGTTTTTCGCTCGTTGGCGGGTTTCATCAAAACAAGCAATTAGGAACCATGATCAAGATCAGGCGTGTTTACGAGCCACCAGACCAGAACGAAGGCATCCTTTTTTTGGTGGATCGTCTCTGGCCGCGTGGTTTAACGAAGGAAGCGCTGCGTTTGAATGGATGGGTTAAAGAGGTGGCGCCCAGCGACGCTTTGCGCCGCTGGTTCGAGCATAAACCAGAAAGGTGGACGGTGTTCCAAACGCGCTACTTTGCTGAGCTGGACCAGAAGCGGGAGGCCTGGGAGCCCATGCTACAGGCGGCTCGGCGAGGAAATGTAACTTTGCTCTTTGGCGCCCGCGACGCGGAACGCAACAACGCGGTAGCCCTGCGCGACTACCTAATGGCAAAATTGAAGATCTCATAGATAATACGGATCATCTGATTTGCTGCGCCGGTGCTCTAAAGGAAATTAAAAATTGACAAGAGTGCGGGTCGGGATTATCAGTTAACGCGGAGGATGTTTTAATGCAACCGGCGGAGGGTTCCTTTTACCGACTAATCGTTGCACAAGCCCCGGTTGGAGTCGTATTTGCAAACCCAGAGGGAATTATTGAACTGTGGAACGCTGAGTGCGAGGCCATTTTTGGGTACGGGATTGAGGAGGCCATCGGACAAAGTCTAGATCTTATCATTCCGGAACGTTTTCGTGAGGCCCATTGGAATGGATACCGACAGGCAATGGAAACCGGCCACACGAAGTACAGGGGGCAGGTTTTGGTTACCCGTTCAGTGCGCAAGGACGACAGGACGATTTACCTTGAGTTAGCTTTTGCTATCGTCAAAGGAGACACAGGCCAGGTGATTGGCGCGCTGGCCACAGCCCGGGACGTCACGGAAAGATACACGCAAGAGAAGGCCTTGCGAGAGCGCATCAAGGAGCTGGAGCACCAGGTAAAAACCCTGTAGGAGCGCTCAACAATCTGAGACGATGGCTCAGGATGGCAGGTGCCTTGGACTCTGAGAAGGCCCGCCGGGCCGTGTCGCGCTGGGCGCTGTATGAGTTCAGTCTATTAAGAGTACATTTAAGGAGGATGGTTTATGGCTAGAATCAAAGGTGTAACGAAAAGTGAGGCAAATGATGAGGTGCGTGCTGTTTTTGAGGAGCAGGAGAAACGTTATGGCTTTGTGTCGAATACCGCTAAAATATATGGGTTAAGACCCACGATCCAAAAAGGAGTTCAGGCGCTTGGAGCAGGAATTCAAGCTTCCGGACTCATTGAGCCCGAGCTGCGCCATCTCCTCTGTGTCAAGACCGCCAATATCAATGGCTGCCCTTTCTGAATTGACATTAATGCATCCAGTGCGATGCAAAACGGGGCGGCAGCGGAAAAGGTGGAAGCAGTGCTGGGAAACTACAAGAAAAATCCTCTGTTTTCGCTGCGCGAGCGCCTGGCGCTTGAGCTGGCAGAGCGGATGACCTACACGAGAAAACGGGTTACGGATAAATTTTTCAACCGCCTCAAGCAGCACTTCAGCGACGAGGAGCTGGTAGAGTTAGCTGCGGTCATCGCTCTCGAAAACTTTCGCAGCAAGTTCAACCCAGTTTTTGGAGTAGAGCCTAACGGATTCTGCTCGCTGCCGAGTGTGCAGGGAGCCGCCGCTGTCGCCATACAGCGTTTCCACTGACGAAGTGGAAGGAGTCAAAATTTGCGGAGAGCGGAAAAAGGGTAAATCAACTGAACCGCTACCAATGCCCGAAAAGTAACTCCTCGTGACAAAAAGATTGATTTCGAGGTTTATTGACGGGGTCTTTTTCGCGTTGTATGCGATGCTTGCCGGGAGGCTTTTAAGGCATCCGGATTGAGAACATTCACCGGGCTCCCGTTGAGATAAGCCAGGATATTGTCTACGGCCATGCGCGCTGAGCGCTGGCAAGACTCTGTGGTCTGCCACGCCAGGTGCGGCGTAAGCACTGTATTGGGCGCATCGAGAATCGGGTCATTACCGTCTACTGGATCGGTATCGCAGAGGTCGAGAGCGGCACCAGCAAGCCGGCCTTTTCGGAGCGCCTCCGCAACTGCGTGACGGTCTACGATTCCTGCC
>JAUYJC010000349.1 GCA_030688735.1 Deltaproteobacteria bacterium | reverse complement strand
CTCAGGAAAATTTCAACTAGGAAATTGACAATCTAGCTTATTCGATTTCCCTCGCTTATATAGCTCTGCCACAGTCCACATGTCGTCAACGTCCGGTGGAATTTTCGGAGCCACCGTTACCGTAAGAACGGTCGTTGGTTTCCTCCAGTGGTGAGTCTGTAATTCCTTTTTCTTGCTTACCTCGTTGGCTGGCCCATACCTGTTGTAGAGATCTCGTAGCCAAGAATCAGCTTCATTGCGTGTTATAGGAGCTCTGTTCTTCCATTGCACTGAATCCATGACTCCATTCACAAAAGAGACAGATCCCTCCCGATCACCGGATATTACAATCACTGATCCTGCGTTTACATGGATATTGCCGCATACTGGCTCTCGCAAGTACATGCGCACAGGACCTCGCCTCGATGTAATTCCTATGTTGGCCAGCTCTTGCTCAGCTTTCGGCAAAGTCATGTCCCATCGGAGAGTTGCGCGCCCTTTGGCGCTTTCGAGACTCAGCCCGGCCGAAGGTTGTTCGCCTGTGAACGGCGCGCTTGATCCTGCAAAGACAAGGAGACCGGAAAATATCAGATGAGCTAGGACAAAGTTAAAGATCATACATTTCTGTGTTCCGTTTACGTAAATTCACTGTCCTAAGCTCTACCCAGAGTGAGAAAAGACACCCGACCGCTTAACCCCCTAAAACCATTGCGCGCCTGCCGAGATTCTTGAATTCAAAAGCCCAGACTTCTCACCTCCAATAAAATCAATAGATTGAAGCCTGACGCCAGTCCTAAAATCAACACAATGAAGCCTGACACCGCTCCGTGCCGCTGACACCGCTCCGTGCCGCACGTCTTTACCAACCAGCTCTAATTCGTCGTGGTGGTGGACGACGACGTAGACGTATTCAACGAGCAGGAGGTAATCTGGGCTGCGGTTACGCGGGCTCGCTTTGACGAGGACATCAACTTCCTCAAGGGAATGCCCCGAAGCGACCGGGTCATCATCGATGCCACCGTGCCCCTCAATGAAGCTTTCCCGAGAAAGGCTGTCGTGCCGCGGGAGGCTCTGGAGGCTTGCGTGCTGGAAGAGTGGATCGACCAGGGACGATCGGCCAGGAGGAGAGCTAAGCATGCCGGTTCGTGAAGACATTTTCTGGGTTGCCTGTCCCAAGTGTGGGGAGAAGTTCTACTGTGACATTCAACTCCGCCACAGCTCGATCAAGCTCATGTGCCCGAAGTGCCACCATCGTTTTCTCGATAGCGAGAGCCTCCAGATCATCGAATAGCGAGCCTCTCCACGGTAACGTGACCGTCCGCTCTCTGAGCATTTTACTTATATAGCCAAGCGGGAGGGGTGCCGATGGGCAGGCCTATAGTCTGATTCGCCCCGGCACCCGTAGCGGCTTTTGACCTACTCTCCCTCCCTCACATGCAAGAGGTCGCAGGTTCGAGTCCTGCTACGATCACCATGTCTCTATGTCACGATTTTTTCGTGATGAAAATTTAGGCAGGGGGTCCCGGCTGAGGTCCCGGTTCTGAGCAGTCGATTGGTCAACTCTCGGAGCGTCTACCACTCCGGCCGGCATCTTCAGATCATCCTTAGATCATCCTTTTTGGCTAGCCATTTCCAGTAGTGCTTTTCTATCACCACGGCTGAGCATCCCGCCTGCTTTGCCACAAAGCCGACGGGCTTGCCGAGGGATAGTAGCGTCGAGATGTAGGTATGCCTGGTGTTGTAAAAGGGCCTCTGCCTTATGCCGAGGGCTTCTCGGCGTTTCTTGGTCTTTGTCCCTCCCTCACCGCCCTTACTTCGACTGCTCCTTTGATCCTGGAAGAACCCAGAAAGGTGATGCGCACAGGCCACATCAGCAGCCAGGGGCAGTTCTACCGGGTCGCTGATGCTTAAATCGGCATGGGTCTTGACAGGAAAGGAGAAACTTTATATCTTATTTTTTATAATATATAAAAGCCTCTTTGGGACGATTCGGGGAGTGATGAGTGGCAGTAATCGATTCATGAAGAAGACGTCAGAGATGAGTTTTGAAAGATTGGTTCTAAACCATAGGTTGGAAGGTTTTCCACGCAGAGGAGAAGAAGCGTAAAAGGAACGTGAAGCCCTATTGGACTCCATTATCAGACAGGCCACTGTTAAGGAAAAAGAACTGATAGGGCAACATGTTCATGGCGGACGAGAAAATTTTCTCTCTTATCTGGAAAAAGAAAAGGGACCGTTCAGTGTCAGGCGGTTATTAGTTACTTTGTCCTTTACCACGGAAGGAGGGGTATTATGAAAAGGATTCTCTTTGCTCTTTTGGTTTTCCTGGTGTCGGCTCCTAATCTCCAAGCTGAGGGCACTTTTTACGGGGATAAAACCGTCACAATTGTAGCTGGGTTCGGACCGGGAAGTTTGTTTGACATATGGGCACGCTTTATCGCTCAGTACATGGGTAAGCACATTCCAGGGAATCCCAGCTTCATCGTGCAGAACATGACAGGCGCAGGCTCCCTGGTCGCGGCCAACTATGTCTATGGCATCGCCAAGCCGGACGGCCTAACTCTCGGGGTGATCCAGCCGGTGCTCTATTTCGATCAGCTTATTGGTCGCAAAGAGGTCAAGTTTGACTGGGCTAAGTTTACCTGGATCGGAAGCTATACGCGGACGGCTTCCATCCTCTATGTGCGGGCCGATGTGCCTCAAAAAACCATCGAAGATGTGCGCAAGGCATCGGAGCCTCCCAAGTGCGGGGCCGCGGGAACTGCCTCAATAGGATACTATCTGCCCAACCTTTTCAACGAAACTCTCGGGACCAAATTTAATATTGTGGCAGGGTATCCATCTGGACAGCAAGACCTGGCAATGGAGAGGGGTGAGATCCAATGCCGCGCTTTGACCGTCACTGCTTTCTTCGGCCGGGAGCCTTATTTCAGGTGGCGGAAAGAAGGATTCGTCCGCGTTCTCCTTCAAACCGGCCGTAAACGCGATCCGAGATTACCTGATGTTCCTACGATCTACGAACTCATGGATCAATACAAGACACCCGAGGGGGATAGACGTCTAGTTTCGGTGCTTGTAGCTTCCGGCGACGTCGGCTACCCCATCGTAGCTGCCCCGGGGATCCAGGCAGACCGAGTGAAGACCCTGCGCGAGGCTTTTATGAAGACAATGAGTGATCCGGAATTCTTGGCCGAAGCCAAGAAGAAAAGACTGGAGGTGGACCCAACTAGTGGTGAGGAGCTGGAGGCAATGGCGAAAGAGGTTATCACACAGCCTCCCGAGGTTATTGAACGGATGAAAAAACTGCTGGGAAAATAAGGGGTCTCGGTAGCCAAAAATGTTCGAAGGCTGTCATCTGTGGGAAAGGAAAGCGCCATGACGCCATCAGGAATTCCGTCGGTTTCGTTTGGGGTGAATCTGTCCAACCGCGCAGTCGTGATTGGGAATGTTCGCGCCGTGGATATTGTCGAGGCGGCCGAGGCGGCCGAGGCATCCAGGCTCATTGATTCGATCTGGGTGGGCGACAGCATTATCGCTAAGCCACGACTTGAGGCGGTAGTTGCACTCTCAGCGATTGCGACGCGGACTGCGCGGGTACGCTTGGGGACCGCTTGCATGGCGACGTTTGTGTTGCGTAACCCGATCGTGTTTGCGCATCAATGGGCAAGCATGGATGCGTTTTCCGAAGGAAGGTCACTTCTTGCAGTCTGCCTGGGCGGACAGGGACCACGGGAATTTGTTGAGCGTGAGTTCAACGCGTTCGGAATCTCAATGAAAGACCGGGTCCCTCGCATGCTGGAAGGAATAACTATTCTTCGCCGACTGTGGAGCGAAGAGAATGTCACTCATCACGGTCGATTCTATAAGTTCGAGAACGTCACGATCAATCCTAAGCCGGTGCAGCAGCCTTGCCCTATTTGGATCGCTAACAACCCGAGGGATCCAGCCGTTATGGAAAGGGCGTTTCGTCGCGTGGCGCGCCATGCGGATGGATGGATGACTGGTTCACTGTCGCCCGACCAGTTCCAGAAAACCTGGGAATGGGTGCGTGCGCTGCGACGCGAGTCGCAAGGAACTGATGCGGGGTTCCAAGCCGCTTTGCACCTTCGCTCGAACGTTAACGCGGATCGAGAGAAAGCCTATGCAGAGGCCAAGGAGTTTCTTGAAGCCTACACTGGCTTTAAGCAGACCCGCAAGCACCTTGAAGAGGAGTGCGTGATCGGTACACCTGAGGATTGCGTCGGGAAATACTTAGACTATGCGCGAGCCGGCTGCAACATCATTATCATTCGGATAGTCTCCTGGAGCTTAGCTGAGCAACTGCAACGGTGGGTGCAGGAAGTAATCCCAGAGGTGCGCCGTTGCCTCGGACTAACGGCCGTACCCGGGGAAGGGCAACAGGACAGGGCGGGACACCGAGACCGTTCCTTTTGAGAAGAGATCTTTGGAATAAACACTCACATTTAATTCCGTTCAGAGGGAGGCAGGATGATTAAGGAGATTCTAAACGAGGTGTCGGCTGACCGGGCTTATGAGCATATCGTCAACATCACGCAAAAGGTTCCAGAGAGACTGGCCGGGAGCCCCGAGCTGCGCTGGATGGCCCACTATGTTCGAGACGCCATGGAAGCGGTGGGAGTGCCTGCGACTGTGTACGACCTGGACGCATTAGTCAGCTTTCCGGGTACCGCTTCTCTGCGTTTGCTCACGCCTGAGGTCCGCGAGTTGCGCTGCCTTCCCTTCTGTCATATTCGGTCCACGGACGAAAAAGGAATAGAGGGAGAACTCGTTTTCGTGGGCGCGGGCACTGAGAAGGACTATGAAGGGAAGGACGTGCGGGGAAAGATTACTCTCTCCGAGCTTTCGTACTCTCCCCCGCGGCAAGAAAAGGAGCGGATCGGTTCAGCGAAGGGTGCCATCGGCCATGTGATGATGAACTGGGGGCCATCGGATTGCGAGATCATCGCCTATGGCTCGATAAAAGCTGTGTGGGGGAACCCGACGCCGGAAACGATCAAGAATATGCCCTCCACGCCGTGCGTTACGGTATCTCGGGCTACGGGAGAACACTTGCGCGACTTGTGCAAGCGGGGACCGGTCCGTGTTTGGATGTCCGCCCAATCACCCGAGGAATGGCGCACGACCCAAATTACTATTGGGCGCCTCGAGGGTTGTGAGGAGCCGAACAAGGCCATTCTTATCGGCGGGCACATGGACGCCTGGGGTGGCGGTGTTTCATGCAACGCCGTAGGCAACGCCGCAGTGTTGGAGCTGGCGCGGGCCTTCGCCAAGCATCGAGACAAAGTAAAGCGGAGCGTTTGGTTTACGTTGTGGTCAGGCCATGAGACAGGGACGATGACCGGTTCGAGCTGGTTTTGCGATCACTTTTGGGACGAGCTTGATGTGAAAGGCCTCATCTACATCAACGTTGACTCTCCAGGCTTGGTCGGCGCCACGGAGTATAACACCCGCAGCTCCTCGGAGCTCCTCCGTTTCCACAAGGAGGTTGAGGCAAAACTCCTTCCCGGAGTCCACTGCCGCCGTGTCCGTCTTACGCGCATCGGGGATATGTCTTTCGTCGGTCTTGGAATTCCGACGCTGTCGCCGCGGATCGCCTATTCCGAGGAGCAGGTCAAGGCGTGGAATGGCGCTGACCTGGGGCCTTGGCACCACAGCATTGAGATGACGCTTGAAACGGTTGATATGAAGGTTCTTCAGAAAGACCTGGCCGTGTACGTAGGATTGGTTGGCCGCCTCAGCAACGAACCGATTCTACCATATGACTTTACGCCGGTAGGACAGGAGATGGTTAAACGCCTGGATGAACTTGCACCCAAGGCGTCAAAAGAACTTGCCCTTGGGGAGTTACAGGAGCGTGCCCGCCGCTTTGATTCCCTCGCTGCACAGCTTGAGAAACGCGTGCAAGCTCTGCGACAACAGGAAAGATGGCCTCTGTCGCCGAAGGCTTTGGCAGCAAACCGGTCTCTCATGCGTATCTCGCGCATCCTCAACGCCCCGACCTCGGCCATTAACGGAAAGTGGGATCAGGACCTATACGGGCTTACTACACTGCGGACTGTATTCCCGTCGCTTTATCCCATTGAGGAATTGGCTCGGATGAACCCCGAGGCATTGGAAACTAGGGCGGTGCAGACAAGGCTTGTGCGGAATCGCAACTGGATCGGCGACTGCCTGAAAGAGGCCGTAGGCACGGCTGAGTCGGCGCTTGAGTCTTTAGCATGATCGAAAAACAAGAATTGCTTGCGGCGGTGAAAGCGCGCCGGGATGAGCTCGTAAAATTAACCCAGACCCTTGTCCGTATGAAAACGGAAAACCCGCCCTGCGACATGCGTGAAATCGCCGATTTTGCAGAAGGCTATTTCCATGATGCTGGAATCCCGGTCCAACGTTACGAGCCCGTCCCTGGCCTTATCAGCCTGGTCGCAACAGTGGAAGGACAGGGACCTCGGACACTTGCATTCAATGGTCATCTCGATGTGGTTCCGGCCGGCAATCGAAGCACATGGCGTGTAGACCCTTATGCGGCAGAGATTATAGATGGGAAACTCTGGGGCAGGGGATCGGCGGACATGAAGAGTAAAATCGCCGCAGCCATGGTGCTGGCACGTGTCCTTAAGGAACTCGGCATGCCTCTTCCTGGAGTCTGGAAGGTTGTGCTTGTACCGGACGAGGAGACCGGTGGGGAGCACGGAACTAAATGGTTGGTTGAGCAGAACCTGATCCGTGCAGACGCAGTCATTGTCGGGGAGGGCGCCGGCCGCCATTACGGCGTTGCGAATAAAGGCTCGCTCGGAGTCGATCTGAAGCTTACGGGGCGGTCGGCCCATGCTGCGCGGCCCTTTGAGGGAGATAATGCTGTGGAGCGTCTGGCGGCACTGCTGCCACGATTGCGTGATTTAGAGGCTTGGGAGCCCAATCTACCTGCCGAGGTAAAGCAGATCATAGAATTGTCTCGTCCTTTTCATGAGGAGAATGCACGGAAACGCAACGTACCGGTGGAGCTGTACCTGTGGTCTCTAAGTCATACGACGGTAAACATTGGAATGTTTCGTGGGGGTACAAAACGTAACGTAGTCGCC
The DNA here is from genome assembly GCA_030688735.1 of Deltaproteobacteria bacterium. GTDB lineage: Bacteria > Desulfobacterota > Binatia > UBA9968 > UBA9968 > JACPFE01. The sequence goes on along the minus strand of JAUYJC010000349.1, from coordinate 665 downwards.
GACACGGCAGTGGCTGAGCTGGATCTTCGCTATCCGCCAGGGTTAACCGGTGAACAGGTACGTTCCCGTTTAGAAAAGTTGCTGCAGGATCTGGCGATACCCGGACTCACCATGGAGGTCGCGTTCGATTTCGAGCCTTTTTATCAGGACGTCAAAGCTGAAATCGTGCAAGTGTCGATAAAGGCACTGCGCGATCTTGATATCTGCGCGGATCCCTACCCGGTGTTTAAGGGGAGCTTCAATGATTGCCGTCACCTGCAGCGAGCCGGGATTCCCAGTGTGGTCCTCGGGCACGATGGCAGCGGCGGACATGTTCCAAACGAGCATTTTGGAGTCGAGGAAATTGTGCAGACGGCATGCCTCTACGCAGCCGTAGCCTTTGAGTTCCTGAGGAAGGGAGTGGGAGGTTGATGGCGACTTAGGCCAGGGAAACGGGACTGAGGTGTGCCAGTTCTCCTGTTGATTAGACAGGGGCTTCCCTCAATGTGTGAGGTTTGCCGCGAGAACGAAGGATTTTGAACAGCAATGAATTACCCCGCCCCAAGGGGCGGGGTTTCAGTCAGAACAATCTGAGTTGTTCGTAACTCTTATGTTGAGTCTGTGTTCCTTGCTTCTTGATGTATTCTCTGATGACCTCAGCTGTCACTTCGTTACCCACCGTTCGA
>JAUYJC010000346.1 GCA_030688735.1 Deltaproteobacteria bacterium | reverse complement strand
AACATGTTTGTCATAACGCGCAGCCTGGGTAAATTTTCCAGTGATCGAAGACTCTCTGATTCGGATATGCCTCCCGCAAAGCATGTCCTGAGCCTGGTCGAAGGGGCGCAAAGACGCCAAGTGACAGGCCCAAGCCTGTCATCCCGAGCGAATACGAGGGATCTAGGAAAGATTTCTCTCTTCGTTCGAAATGACAATGCTCTTCCTTTGCAGCCTTGGTGTCTTTGCGGGAGATATTCCGAGTTTGGGTTACGGTTGTTCGCCGGAGGCGAACCTCTTTTTCCCAGCCCAGTCTGGGGAAAAGCGTGTACATGGTCGTGCCAAAGAGCCATGCGCTTAAATGCAATGAGTGCCACGCCGAAAAAGGAAGACTCGACTGGAAAGCTCTCGGCTATGCGGGCGACCCGCAGAAGGTGAAGAAGTAGCCGGACCATCCGCGGATACTTTCACGGTGTCGCCGATGTCATCGGCGACACCGACCCACTCTCCCGCGTGCGCAAGTTTGGAGGCGTTCTGGGTCAATCGAGATGCTGGTTAACTCGCCTGACGATATTCAGAGCGCGTCGGCGTTTTGCATTAACGCCAAAATTATCGGCGAATGTTCTCGAAAATGGGATACCCGAGTTTATTGCACCGGCAAAAAGTCACCGGGTGAGGTTAATTCTTCGACAATGTTGGCTCCATTTCTGGTGTCACCTTGCGTACTTCAATTTTCTAATTCCCTGACGATATTAGCTCTAGCTCTGACTATCGCCTCGCCTGTTACCGGGTCTTGCTACTTGACCGTGACATTGATTTTCGACACCGCAACCTCGAGGGATTTTTTCATGAAACTGACGAGACGGGATTTCATCAAAGCATCGGTTGACACCCGTGGTTGTTGATGGCCGGCCTGCCTCTGGCCCAACCGGCAACCAGCGCGACAGCAAGCTCTGTGCTGTCAGGATTCTTCCTGCAGTTTCCTCCAGATGGTAGACGGCGCGACACCGAGGATTTCTGAAGCTTTACTTCGGTTGCCATCGCAGGCTTCCAAAACCTCTTTGATATAAGTCAATTCTAACTGTCTCAAAGTCTTAAAGCCCTCGGATGTAGCTGTGAGGGGTTGGATCGTCGGTACGCGAAGATGAGGCGGAAAATGGCTGGTGCGAATCACTTCGCCGGGGCTGGCAAATAGAACCGCCCTTTCTACGGCATTTTTTAGTTCTCTCACGTTCCCGGGCCAGTCGTAACTCAAGATGAGACTGACAGCTTCGTCGGACAGCTCTCCTACCGGCTTTTTCATCTCCGTGGCAAAGAGCTTGAGAAAATTCCGGGCAAGTATGGGGATGTCACCTTTGTATTCGCGCAAAGGCGGGATGCCGATTTGAATGATATTAAGCCGGTAATACAGATCCTCGCGGAATCGACCGGCCTTGATCTCGTCGCCCAATTCCTTGTTGGTCGCCGCGATAACCCTCACATCGACGAAAATTTCCTCTTCAGAACCCAATTTCTTCACTTTCTTTTCTTCCAACACTCTGAGGATCTTGGGCTGCATGTCGAGTCTCATGTCGCCGATCTCGTCGAGGAAAAATGTCCCTCCATTCGCAAGCTCAAAGCTCCCGCGCTTGGTGTAAAGGGCGCCCGTAAAGGCGCCTTTCTTGTGACCGAATAGCTCGCTTTCGAGAAGATTTTCGGGGATAGCCGAGCAATTGACGGTGACAAAGGGGGCGGTGGCACGGAGGCTACGAAAATGAATCAGACGGGCGACGACTTCTTTCCCGGTCCCGCTCTCCCCCGTGATCAGCACAGAGGAGTTGGTATCGGCCACTTTTGCGGCGAGGTCAAAGATTTGTTGCATTTCTGGGCTCTTGCCGATCACCACCTCCCCGCAGCTTAGGTGCTTGAGTTCTCCCTTGAGAAAAAGGTTCTCATCCACTAAGCGTCTCCGCTCAAAGGCGCGTTCGACCACGATGCGCAGTTGATTAGGCGAAAAAGGTTTAGGAATGTAATCTTGCGCGCCCTTTTTGATTGATTCGACCGCGGATTCGATGGAGGCATAGCCGGTGATCATAAGAACCAGGATGGTCGGGTCGAAATCTTTGATCCGGTCAAGCAGTGTCATCCCATCCATCCCCGGCATCTTGACATCACAGATCACCATGTCGAAAGAACCCTTGCGGATTCGTTCCAACGCCTCTACGGCGTCCAAACTCGCGTTAACTGTGTAATCAATCCGCTCCAGCGCCTTCTTAACCGCCTCGCAGATGGCCTCTTCGTCGTCCACGATGAGTATCCGACCCGAAACCCTTTTCTCGCCAGTTTCCAAAATCTAGAGTCCTTACTGAGGCGGTTCCTTCTTATCGATTGTCCTACCGGGGGTCAACGGTAGAAACAGGCGAATCGTTGTCCCATGGGATCCCGATAGCTCCGTTTGACCCGGCCCGCCTGTTTGGCTGTCCACCTCAATTTTCCCCCCGTGTTCCTCTACGATCCCGTAAGCGATGGAAAGCCCCAGGCCTGTTCCCTCTGATTTCGTCGTAAAGAAGGGATCAAAAATCCTGCCTCTGATTTCAGCGGGAATGCCAGGGCCGGTATCTCTAACATCGATCTCGGCAAAGCGATCTCGGAGCACCGTTCGGACCAGCACGCTTCCGCCCTGAGGCGTAACCTGGATCGCGTTAACAAAAACATTCATAAGAACCTGCTTCATCCGGTCCGGATCGCACGGGATCAAAGGAATCCGAGGATCGAGGTCGTTCGTGACCTTGATTCCTTGAAGCTTCAGTTGGTGCGCGACGAATCCAAGCGTATCTATGACAACCTTGTTGAGGTCCGTAGGGTGAATCTGCAGCTCGCGGCGCCGGGAAAAGTCTCTAAGGTCGTCAATGATCCGCTTGCAGCGAAGAGTGTCGTCGCTGATGCGCTTGAGCTCCAAGTAAAGGGCGGACTGATCGCCCACATCTTCCATTAACAAGTTGGCGTTCATGAGTATGCTGGTCAACGGGTTGTTGAGTTCATGAGCAACACCTGAGGCCAAAAGACCGATCGAAGCGAGCTTTTCCGATCGAAGGAGCGAATCCTGAGCCTGCTTGAGCTCTTCGGTTTTGGCCTGGACCATTTTTTCCAGCCTCTCTCGGTGCCCTTGTATTTCCTCGGCCATGGCATTGAAGGAGCGTGCCAGTTCACCGGTCTCATCCTTCTTGCCAACGTCCACGCGATATCCCAAGTCTCCTTTCATGACATGCCTGGTTCCCAAAAGAAGTTCATGAATGGGACGGAGCAGTTGGCGGGATATGAAATAAGCGGTCAGAACAGCCAATCCCACGACTAAAAAAATAGACGCGAGCATGAGCTCCCGGGCTCGCCGGTCTACTTCTCGCGATTGGCCCTGAAGAGACTCTACTCGAATGAGGAGAGCCGAAGACATGCGCTCCAGTTGCCGACCTGCTTCATCGCCTTGTTGGTTTATCTCACGAACCAGGCGAGCCTTGTCAACTTGGCTCCCTGGTTTGATCGTCCCGAACAGGATTGACGCGCGATCCTTTATTCCCTGGATATAGGGAGCCAGCCCTAGCGCCATCTCGCCCGGTTGACGGGCTGACCCATGACAGGCGTCATCGGCGCAACTTTTTAACCGAACTTCAACATCACTGATCAACCGTTGCAGTCGCTGATCCTCTCCCGCTGAGCTGTCCACCAGGAATTCGCTCAAGGGCGTCGCCGTCCGGAATACAGCGACCTCCAAATCCCGCACAGCTTCCAGGGATTGGCTAATCTGCCTGAGGTCGCTGTTCACTTGCGTAAGATCACGGAAAGCATAAAAACCTATACCCCCCATGATGCCGACTGCCGGTAGAGCTACCAAAAGAAACCCAAGGATCAGCTTGGCAGAAAGAGAAAGGCTAATTGTTGACACGACCCCGACCAAGATTTAGCTCACATGCGACAGAGATTTTCTAGGCCACCAAACATATTCTACGACATCCTACGCTTAACACATTGACGCTTTCACTTTTGTCATCAAAGAGCTTGCGGACGACCGAGCTGAATTAAATTCGCGAAGTCCTGGATGCCGGCGATGGCAAAAAGGCAAGAGCTAAGGAGAGTCTGAGCACCTCAACTTCGACGATCCGGCGCACACTGCAAGAAAGCTTCTAAGAACCTTCTGCTGCGCGCCTATTTGCATTGCAATTTGCTCTCGTGTTGCAAAATGCAATTACCGAAAGGTTCTTGTTTTTAATCGTTTAGAATTATCCATTGCAAATTGCAAGCATCTTCCATTTCCCGACGGCTACGTGGACCCGCAGATTCCCCCAAAAGTAATGCCAAACTAAATACTTACAGGATCCCGGCTCGCCTCAACGCCCGGCATCAGTCTTGCTGCATGTGGTGTAGGTGCAATGTCAATTGCCTCAACATCAACTTTGGACAGCGGCCCCAAGGTCGTCAAGCGGGGGCAAAGCCCGCAGTCGCGCCACCATCGAGGGGTTCTGACTGAGACGATCTACGAGTGTGCTGCGTTGGAGATCCGGCGTACAGAAATGGAAACGGCAAGCAGCTGCGATAGCCTGGAATTGGGAGATTTCTCCGCCGTTCACTTTGTGATCAGCGGAAACCCTGTGTTCTGGACGCCGCATCGGTCTGTGAATCTGATGCCTGGCGACAGCGTTATCTTCACTGACGAAGGACAATGCACGATTCTCAATGATGCTCCGCCACGCTCCGTCATCCTGAGCATTTTCTTTAAGACGATTCGAGCATGAAGCCGATAGGAGATTATGGCGCAATTGAGTGGTCTTGACCATGAGTTTTCAACTCTGACAGCGGCAAAGGAGAGTTTTGTATGAAACTGACGAGACGGGATTTCATCAAGGCATCGGTTGCCACCGGTGGTTTGCTGATGGCGGGATTGCCTCTCGCCTATCCGGCAACCAGCGCGATGGCCTTGCGCAAGGCCAAACCCGCAGGTCCCGCCAAGGGCGAGTGGGTGTCAACCGCGTGCCAGGGGTGTACCCAATGGTGCGCGATCCAGATCTTCGTGCAGAATGGCCGCGCCGTGAGGGTGCGCGGAAACCCGTTGAGCAAGACCAACGGCGGCTACACCTGCCCGAGAGGCCACCTGATCCCGCAACAGACCTACGATCCCGACCGGATCAAGGTGCCGATGAAGCGGACCAATCCGCAAAAGGGGCGCGGCATCGATCCGAAGTTCGTGCCGATCAGCTGGGACGAGGCGCTCGATATCGTCGCCGACAAAATGATCGAGCTGCGCAAGAACAACGAGCCGCACAAGCTGACCTATATCCGCGGCCGCTACTCCTCGACCTCCACGGACATCCTGTACGGCGCGCTCCCCAGGATCTACGGGACGGGCAACTATTTCTCTCACAGCGCCATCTGCGCCGAAGCCGAGAAGATGGGACCGGGTCTGACCCAGGGCTTTTTCGGCTATCGCGATTACGACTTGGCCAACACGCAGTGTCTGGTGGCGTGGGGCACCGACCCGCTCGCGTCGAACCGGATGGTGCCCAACACGATCGGTAAATTTGGGGAAATACTTGCTCGCGGCACGGTCATCGCGGTCGACCCCCGGCTCTCCAATGCGGCGGCGAAGGCCCACGAGTGGCTTCCCGTCAAGCCGGGAACCGACGGCGCCGTGGCCGGCGCCATCGCCCACGTGCTGCTCACCGAGGGGCTGTGGAACAGGGAATTCGTCGGCGACTTCAAGGACGGCAAGAACCTGTTTGTCGCGGGGCAGATGGTCGACGAGGCGTTCTTCGCAGAGAAAGAAACGCACGGGTTGGTCAAGTGGTGGAACCTCGAGCTGAAGGACCGCACGCCCGCCTGGGCCGAGAAGGAAACCCTGATTCCAGCGGCGCAGATCGTTCGCGTCGCCCGCGCGATGGGCAAAGCTGCACCTAAAGTGGCGGTATGGATGGGCCCCGGCGTTGCGATGAACCCACGCGGCACCTACGCGGCGATGGCGGTCCACGCGCTCAACGGTCTGGTCGGCTCGATCGACGTCGAAGGCGGAACCTTACAGACCAACAGTGTGCCGCTGGGCAGGTTTCCCAGCACCGATGCCTACCTCGACGACCTCGCCAAGAAAGGCGTCAAGGAGAAGAAGATCGACGGCCGCGGCGAAAAAGACATGCCTGCGATGATGAACGCGAGGCCCGGCAGCGGTGTGGTGACCAACAATATCGCCAACGGGATGCTCAAGGATCCTGGCGCCGTCAAGGTGCTGCTGAGTTCCTGGACCAACGTCAATTTCTCATGTACTGACCCGGCGCGCTGGGACAAGGCGCTCGCCGCAGTTCCGTTCTTTGCTCACATGGTGACGAACGCCTCGGAGATGACCCAGTTCGCCGACGTGGTGCTTCCCTCGACGTTCAACTCCAGCGAGGGACTGTCGGTGATCACCAACAACGGTAACACGCATGGTTATGCCACGATCCAGCAGCCGGCGGCAAAACGTTTGTGGGATGTCAAGCAGGAAGAGACCGAGGTGGTGTGGCTGCTCGCCGAGAAGCTCAAGAACAAGGGCTTTGCCAACCTGTACGACTATCTCTCGAAGGAGTTTAAGGATCCGGCAACCGGCAAGACGCCGGACAACGAACGCGAGTTTACTGAAATCGCGGCCAAGATTTCCAGCGCGCCGATGTGGATGCCTAAAGAGCCCCTGAAGGGTGACAAGATCGACGGCTGGGCCGATTTTCGCAACAAGGGGATGTACAACACGCAGAAGTACAGCTTCAAACGTGGCTGGGGCGGCAAGTTCGGTACCGCGACCAAGAAGTTCGAGTTCTTCAGTGAAACCATGAAGAAGGGCCTGACCGAACACGCGACCAAGTACCAGACGACGACCGACGATATCCTCGCGGTCACCGGCTACGTCGCCCGGGGCGAATTGGCATTCGTCCCGCATTACGAACCGCCGAAACGTCACGGCAGCGTCGCCGAGTACCCGTTTGACTTCATCGACTACAAGTCGCGGCTCAACCGCGAGGGCCGTTCGCAGAATCTGCCCTGGTACCAGGAATTCAAGAAGGTCGATCCCGGCGATGTTTCCTGGGATGACGTGCTCAAGATGAATCCGGCCGATGGTGCGAAGCTGGGCCTCAAGAGCGGAGACACGGTCCGGGTGTCCTCGATGGCCGGCTCGATCGTCGCCAAGCTAAAACTCTGGGAAGGCGTGCGGCCCGGCACGGTCGCGAAGTGCTACGGCCAGGGACACTGGGCGTACGGTCGCGTTGCGGCGCGTAACTACGCCAAGGCGCAGCCGCGCGGCGGCAACAACAACGAGATCCTGGTCGACGACTACGACCGTTTGAGCGGCTCCACGGCCCGCAATGGCGGATTCGTCGGCGTCCGGGTCCAAAAGGACTGATTACTGGATACTCGGACTGAAGGAGAATAAAAATGGCTAGATTTGGAATGGTCATCAACCTGCAGAAATGCGTAGGTTGCGGAGCCTGCGCGTTCGCCTGCAAGGCCGAGAACAACACCCGCGCCCGCGCCAAAGGCC
>JAUYJC010000469.1 GCA_030688735.1 Deltaproteobacteria bacterium | reverse complement strand
CAGCAGGCGCAGAGAGTAGTAAGGGGGCAGGATCGGCACGCCGAGCAGATCGCCCATGGTGATGAGAATGAACAGATGCTCCATGCTGGCGCGGCTGCGCACCGCGTGGCGCGTCATCTCGTGGGACGACATGCCGTAGACAATATCTTTGAAGACTTGGAAAATGCCGCCCTTCTTGGGCTTGTCTTGTTCAGCCATGGGTTCGATCCCTTCTGCCTTCTTCATACGCTTTGAACGTCTTGAACCTTTCTTTAGACACCGTGGAGATCATACTCCTCTTTTTCCCAGAATTCCTTTCGGCGCGCCAACTGGCGCTTCCAGGCCGCGATTCCCGGCGCGACAAAAGGTAGAAGCCGCAGCGCATATACCGGCGGCATGACCGGAATTCCCACTAAATCACCGAGCGTCACGACAAGAAAGATGGACTCGGCCTCGTGTCTCATCTCACGGGCATGATGAACGAACTCGTAACCGGTCAGGCCGTAAAAGAAGTCCTTGACGGCTTGCCATCTGCGCTTCGAGGTGAGGTCATTCGCAGACTGCATCGGTCAATCGCTTGCCACCAACCGCTTACCCTCTTGCCGCGGCCGGCCGAGCCGAAGGCGCCGGCCTGCCGAGGTACTTGAAGAACGCGCGAAACCCGTCGATGCCGATAAGAACCGCGGCAAAAACCAACAGGACCGCCATTAGAACCATCAGGCCTGAGCCGATGCTCGGGAGCATCCTGCCCGCCTCCAGATTGGGCAAATAGACGTTGAAGTAGAGATTATATGCCGTAACCAAAACCGACGCGACGGTCGTAACGTACATCAGGATCATCGGGATGCCGGCATAGATCCAATTTTTGCCCACCGAGGCGAGCCAGATCGTCACCAGGAGGAGCGACAGCGCTGCCATCAGCTGGTTCGCCGCGCCGAAAAGCTGCCAGAGGTAGATCCACGTCCCGGTCATCACCAGCAGGATCGCCAAGGCGATCGAGATGAAAGAGGACAAATGCTGGTTACGCAGCGGCGGGATGATTTCCCCAAGCCATTCCGTCAAGGTGACGCGCATGACGCGGAAAAGTAACTGCGTCACGACCAAGACGATCACGATGAATGCTGCGAAGGCGAGCGACACCGCGTACTGCACCGGAAAGCCCCATACGCTGATGAAGCCGCCGAGACCGTTGGCGAAGGCAGCCACCGGAGAACCCTTGGCGCCCACCGAGATGGCCAAGAGCGCGAGCAAGCCGAGCAAAAACTCCGCGAGCATCGATCCGGCGCCCACAGGGAGCATGTCGGCTTCGTTCTCGATCTGGCGCGCCGTGCCGACGGAGCCGAACAGCGCGTGCCAGCCGGAAATCGCGCCGCAGGCGATGGTCACGAAGAGCATCGGCCAGAGCGGCATGACGCCCGCCGGCCCCATCTGCGGATTCCAACCCTTGAACATCGGGATCTGGAACTGTGCCACCTCCGGTTTGGTGATCGTGCCTAAGGCAGCCCCGCCCAATCCCAGGAGCATCGCGAGAGCGGTGATCCAGAAACCGACGTATACCACCGGCTGCGCCATGCGCCAGATCGGCAGCACCGAGCCTGCATAGCAGAATAGGCTGATAACTACCGCCCAGAAAAGCAGACTGGGCATGATCTTCGCTTCAGCGCCTTTGAAATTCGCCAGAGTCGGATCGAAATAAGTGACCAGCGGACTTCCGCCGGTCAACGAATTTAACGCATCGTTGAGTCCCTTGAAAAACCCCTCGCTCGCGCCGCCCATCATGATCGCCGCAAGAGTGACGCCGACCGTAACGATCGTCGCGGGAATTAAACCGACGCGCCAGCGATAAAGCATCTGCCCGAGCAACAGCCCCATCACCACGAGAAGAATCATGCCCAGGTGCGTGCGCGGCTGGGACTCCATCACCTGCGCCATAATGCCGACGAAGGCGCCGGCGACCAGCAGCAGGTAGAAGAAAATAAAGAGAAAGAGAATCGTGCGCGTGCGCGGCGACACCAGGCGGTGCGCGACGGCAGAGAGACTATGCCCTTCGTTGCGCACCGACATGACGATGGCGCTGTAGTCGCTCACCCAGCCAATGAAAGCGACGCCGCCAATGAGCCAGAGCATCGCCGGTAACCAGCCCCACAGCGTGGCGGCGACGATCGCGCCGACGATCGGACCCGCGGCCGCGATGGACTTGAAATGGTAGCCGAAGAGGATATTTCGGTTCGTCGGCATGAAATCGACGCCGTCCATATAGAGCGTCGCCGGCGTCGCGCGCTTGGGATCCGATTGGATCACGTTGCGGTCGATGCGCCGCGCGTAGCGCGTGTAGGTGAGATAGACCGTGACGGCCCCGAGGATAACCGCGATCAGCGCATTCATGTCGTTCTGGTTTTGTCAAAGGCGATCAGATTGACTTCACTTCTTGCCCGCTTCCACATGCCACAAATAAAGCGTGTGCTCCCAGGCCGAGCCGTCTTTGATATGTTCGGTTTTGAGCGGCTTCCAGTCCCCCATGTCGAAGTCGTGCGACACCACCCGGGAGCCGGGCTTCATTTGCTTCCAAATGTTCGGCCTCATCATCAGATTTACCTCCGGTAAGAGATACATCGTCAGCACCGAGGCAGCCGACAAATCCACTGTCCTGATATCCTGCTGGCGGATTTCAACTAAATTACCGACACCGGCCTTGGCGATATTTTCTTTTGACTCTTTGATCCTCTCCGGGTCGATCTCGAAGCCGACGGCTTTGACGCCGTACTTCTTCGCCGCGGTGACCACGATGCGACCGTCACCCGAACCCAGGTCGTAAACCACGTCGCCTTTCTTCACCTGCGCCAGTTCGAGCATGCGTTCGACGACCTCCTGCGGCGTCGGCACATAGGGAACGATCTTGCCCTCTTGCGCCTGAGCCGAGCCTGGGTTGATGGCCCCGAAAGGCGAAAACGCCACAGCAACGAAGAGCATCGTATACCGCATCAGGTTTTTCATGACTGTTTCCTCCTTGGTTTCGGGATTGAATTGAGGGGAGGGGACCTAGCCGAAATGTTTTGCGTAGTGGTTCATTTAGATTTCAACGCCGCATCGGTGTAGGGGCAGGCCGGAGCCCGCCCTGAGTCTGTCGAATGGGTGCCTGCCCTCGGAACGGGCAACCACATAGGGTTGCCCCTACAAATTTTGGCGAAACCGAACCCGTACCCAAGCGCCGGTCACCCGTTTTTCTGCCAAAACTTGCCCAACCAACTGCCGCCTTCCTTTTCCGCGACCCCTTCCAGCTCACCCGCGTCGAGCCAGATGCCGTTGCAACCGGTGCATTGGTCGATCAAGATTTTCTGAAAGCTGCGCTCTTTCAACGAATCGCCACACTTGGGGCATTTCATGTAGGATGCCTTCTTGGCGGCCTCCCTGGCTTCGACCTCTTGCTTCGCCTTCATTTTGGCGAGCAACTCTCGCTCCTGTTTGACGAAATATTCTTCTTCTTGCGCTTTCTTGCGCTCGTCCCACTTGTTTGCCATGCGTCCCCCCTATCGAAACCCCTGGTTTACGCCAATACCTTTCTAAGCCACTTCACCGTCCGCGCCACCGACTTTTCCGCCGCCTCCAGGTTTGCGGCGTTCTTGCTTTGCGGATTGTTCAGGAACGCGTGGCCGGCAGCCTGATACATCTCGATCTCATATTTCTTCTTGTATCCGTCG
>JAUYJC010000339.1 GCA_030688735.1 Deltaproteobacteria bacterium | reverse complement strand
GATGGGAGTTTCGTCGGAAAAGCAAAGATGATCATTGATGCCACGGTTCCGTGGAAGTATAAAAACCTCAAGAGAGGCACGACCTTGCCGATCTTCGAGCGGGCGAGGTTCCAGAACGTCAACCTTAAAGATTACTTGTCGGTTCACGATTACCGACGCTGGATCAATAAATAGAGAGAGAAGTCGTTCGTTGACGGCACGAGGAGTCACTGATGCCTGATACAGCCAAAGGTTCGACACCAAAAAAATGGGTAGGCCGCAGTCTTCGGCGCACCGAAGACAAGCGTCTGCTCACGGGAAAGGGACAGTTTCTCGACGATATGAAACTCCCCGGCATGCATCATGCCGCAGTGCTTCGCAGCCCCTACCCTCATGCCATCATCAAATCGGTGGACGCCTCTGCGGCGCTAAAGATGCCGGGTGTGAGGGGCGTACTCACCGGTGAGGACGTGGCACGGATGTCCAGCCCCTTTCCCCAGGCTGTCGACGAGCCGCTCGAGTACTACTGCATTGCCGTCGACCGCGCCCGCTTTGTGGGCGAGGGCGTGGCGGTCGTCGTCGCGGAGGATCGTTACCTGGCAGAAGACGCGCTGCAGGCAATTCATGTGGAGTATGAGCCCCTCACCGCCGTGGTGGATGTGGAAAAGGCCGTAGAGGAAGGAGCGCCTATTCTGCATCCCAAAGTGGGAACCAATGTTATCAACCATCGGGAGCTTCACTACGGTGACCCGGATAGTGCTTTCGCCCAGGCTGATGTCATCGTGGGCGAAAAATTCTTCTTCCCCAAGTACTCCTCGACACCGATGGAAACTTTTGCGGTTATTGCCCAATATGAACCGGCGGAGGACATCATCACGATCTGGTCCAACTTCCAGGGCCCCTTTACCATGCATCCTGTCTCCGTGGCGGCGCTGAGGACCGTCGAGAATCGCCTCCGCTTTATCGTACCCCCGGACATAGGCGGCGCCTTTGGCATCAAGTCCAGCATGTTTCCACAGATGGTCATGACCGCTCTAGCAGCCAAGAAAACGGGTGTCCCCGTAAAGTTCGTTGAGGACCGGATGGAACATCTCATGTCGTCTTCGAGCGGAACCGATCGTGTGACCGACATTGAGGTGGCGGCAAAGAAAGACGGTACCATCATCGGATTTCGGAAAAAGGTCCTGGACAATGTTGGAGCATACTTGCGCAGCCCTGAGCCGGCCTGTATGTACCGCTCTACGGGCAATCAGCTCGGTGCCTACGCCACCCAAAACCTAGCTTGGGATGCCTATGTCGTCATGACCAACAAGTGCCCCACCGGGCCCAACAGGGGCTACGGCTGCCAGCAGCTCTATTTTGAGATGGAGCGTATCGTCGATCTGCTGGCCGATCGCCTGGGAATGGATCCGGCCGAGTTGCGCAGAAAAAACTTGATTCCTACAGATCAGTTTCCCTACACTAATCCGACCGGCGGCATTTACGATGCCGGCGACTATCTGGCCTGTCTGGATATGGCCTTGGAGAAGGCCGATTACAAAAAACTGCGCCAGGATCAGGAGCAAGCCCGGCGGGAAGGCCGCCTTTTCGGTATCGGGCTCGCGACCGTCGTTGATCCGTCCGTGACCAACATCGCGTACATCACTGTCGCTTACACGCCCGAGTTTCGGGCCAGCGAGAAGTTTAACCCGAAGTCCGGCTCCGGCGAAACCGCCGTCGTTAAGATGGATCCGCTGGGTCAAATCAGCGTCATTATAAACACCGTCCCCGAAGGTCAGGGCCACGAAACCGTCGTGTCGCAAATTGTCGCCGATGAGCTCGGCATCTCTCCCGATAACGTCCGTGTCATCTCGGGGATGGATACTTTCACCAGATTCTGGAGCATTACTACAGGGACTTATTCCAGCCGCTTTGCATCGGTGGGGGCCAGCGCGGTAGCAATGGCCACGAGAAGGGTGAAGGAAAAACTGCTGAAGATCGCCGCCCACAAGTTGGAGGCAAAAATCGACGATCTGGAATTGGTCAGCGGTGTCGTGCAAGTCAAAGGAGCCCCGGAGCGCAGGATACCGATTCGCCGGCTCGCAGGGTTGGCGCATTGGAACCAGGGCGATCTGCCGGAGGGAATGGAGCCAGGCATTCATGCAAGCTACACCTATAACTTTCCATCCTCCGTGCCGCCCGATCAGGAGGATCGGGTGGACTCCTCTGCGACCTATTCATTTATTGCCGACCTGGCGTGCGTCGAAATAGATCCCGAGACCGGACAGGTAGAAATCAAGAAATACGTAACCGTCCACGACTGCGGCAACCTCATCAACCCCAAGATTGTCGAGGGACAAATCTACGGCAGCTTTGTTCATGGTCTTGGCGGCGCGTTTTATGAAGAAATGGCCTATGATGAAAATGGCCAGTATCTGACGGCTTCGTTCGCAGACTATATGTGCCCGACCGCCGTCGAGACGCCCGAGCTCATCGTGGGTCATGTCGAGACCCCCTCTCCCGTGACGGTCATGGGGTCCAAAGGATGCGGAGAATCGTGCACGATGAGTGTTCCCGTCTGTCTGGCGAACGCTGTGGCTGATGCCTTAAAGCCCCTCGGCGCAACCGTTACGCGCCTCCCGCTCAGGCCTAACGAGATCTGGCAGCTCATCCAAGATGCCAAGGCGAGCAACGCTTCCGCGGGGAGAGGCACAACGAGATGAAACCTTCAGCGTTCAAGTACGTTCGGGTTGCGAGCGTTGAGGAAACTCTCTCCGCGCTGTCGGAATATCGGGGCGAGGCAAAGATCTTAGCTGGTGGGCAAAGCCTCGTCCCCATGATGAATTTTCGGTTGGCACAACCGGCTGCTTTGATCGACATCAATCCGCTCAAGGAACTGGATTACGTGCGAGTTGAAGACGGGTGGCTCCATGTCGGTGCCAGGACACGCCAGAGGACATTGGAACAATCTACTCAAGTAAAGGAAAACTGCCCGCTTCTCGCAGAGGCGGTAAAATGGATCGGTCATCCCCAGACGAGAAACCGCGGGACGGTCGGCGGGAGCCTGGTCCACGGTGATTCCACGGCCGAGCTGGTCTTGGTGGCGACACTGCTGGATGCCCAAATCGTGATCCAGAAAAAGGGCAGTTCCCGAACCATTAGGGCGGCGGATTTTTTCGAAGACCTCATGACGACCCACATCGACGACGATGAATTCCTCACCCAGGTTAGCTTTCCCATCGCTCCCGCGCGATCGGGTTACGGCTTTCGGGAACTCTGCATTCGCCATGGAGATTTCGCTATCGTCGCCGCTGCGGTCCAACTCACCGTGGGCGAAAATGGAAGTTTTTCCGACGCACGTATCGCTGTCTCGGGAGTGGGGCCGAAGCCCCTTTGCATTCACGGAGCAGTGCGCGCACTGGTAGGTAAAGAAGGAAGCGGTGACCGATTTGACGAGGCAGCCGCTCGCGTCCCGGACGAAGTTCGTCCCGTAAGTGACCAGCGGGGAAGTGAGGCTTACAGAAGAGAGATGGCGAGAGTGTTCGTTCGCCGGGCGCTCGCGGACGCAGGGTCCAGAGCGGGGGTTAGACTATGAAAACGCGTGAGATGGTCACTGTTCATCTTCGGGTAAACGGTGTCGAATACGAGCGGATAGTCGAACCACGTCTTTTGTTATCCGATTTTCTCCGCGACACTCTGGGCCTTACCGGCACTCACGTGGGCTGCGAACATGGTATCTGTGGCGCTTGCACCGTGATGCTAGATGGCCAAACCGTACGCTCGTGTCTCATCTTCGCTGCTCAGGCCGATGGGGCGGAAGTGACGACCATTGAAGGCCTAGCGGAAGTGGGTAAACTCCATCCTTTGCAGGAAGCTTTCTGGGAGCACCATGGATTGCAGTGTGGGTTTTGCACTCCAGGAATGCTTTTCAGTGCGCTGGAACTCTTGCGCGACAATCCGCAGCCCACGGATCGCGAAATTCGGGAGGGCATCGGAGGAAACATCTGTCGTTGCACCGGCTATCAGCACATCGTTGAAGCTGTGAAAGCGGCAGCCCCTCATATGGCGCGAGGGCCGAAGTAGTGGAAGAAACAGAGGAACCATCCCGCAGCAAGCCGCGGGGAGTGAAACTCCACGCCCGCACGGGCGTGGCCTCTTACGTGCGCTATAATCCTCGCGCTACCGCGCGACCTTGCTCTCACCCCCACCCTTACAGGCGGGAAACTCTCGCTGGATTAGACCCATAGAGATTAAAGAGCACGGGGAGCAATTTCCGCAAAGAGCCATGCCGAAAGTTAAGAGCCTCCATGAGGCCATTGCGACGGACGTGCAGGACGGCATGTCTGTCGCCATGGGCTGTGGGCTGGAATCGCTCATTCCATTTGCGGCCAGTTACGAAATCATCCGCCAGAGGAAAAGGAAGCTGACGCTTATCGCGCCGATTTCTGATATCCAGTTCGATCAGCTCATCGGCGCGGGCTGTGTCGAAAAGATCATTACATCGTGGGTCGGCAATGTAGCAGCGGGTCTGGGGCATAACTATCGCCGCGCCGCTGAGGCGGGGATACCCAATTCAATAGAGATCGAAGAGCATTCCAACTTCACCATCGGTCTCGGCCTGCAAGCCGCCGCCAGCGGGCTGCCCTTTCTTCCAACGAAAACCGTCAAAGGCAGCGACTTCAGCACGGGCGGGCAATTCAAGCGCGTAAACTGCCCGTTCACCGGCGAGGAACTTCTAGCCGTGCGCGCCATCCTTCCCGACGTAACGATTCTCCACGTGCAGCGCGCCGACAAGGAAGGCAATGCCCATGTCTGGGGCAACTTCGGCGTCATGCGCGAAGCGGCCCTGGCGGCGCAAAAAGTCATTCTCACTTGCGAAGAGATCGTCGATCATGAAGTAATTCTCAGTGACCCCAACCGGACCGTTATTCCAGGATTCGTCGTTTCAAGTGTCGTTATCGAGCCGCTGGGCTCGCACCCTTCGCCGACCCAGGGGTACTCCCGGCGCGACGACGATTTTTATTTCGAGTACCACAAGGCGACGCGGACCAGGGAAGGCTTCGAGCAGTGGCTGCAAAAATACGTGCTTGGCGTCGAGGATCACCGGGGGTTCTTAAATCTTCTCGGCAGCGAAAGAATCGCAACGCTGACACCGCGGGGCGATTTGTTTGCTGCAGCGGTGAGCTTCAACTATTAAACGTCGAACTAATTAAGGAGGCGAACCATGAAAACCGTAACGACCGCCAAACTGAGCCAGGAAGGCTGCGACATCATTGTCAACGCCGCCGTCGAGAAAGCCAAAGAGCTGAAGCAAATCGTCAGCATCGCCGTCGTCGACGCGGGCGGCCATTTGATGGCGTTCAAGCGCATGACCAACGGGCGCACGCACAACACGCTGATCGCCCAGACCAAGGCGCGCTCCGCCGCGCTCACCACGGCTGCGACAGGGAAGATAGCGCGCGACGGCAGCGAGATTCCCGATCACCAGGTATTGGCGCAGACGCTCGCTGTGGGTCCGGGGTGGTTCATCAGCATCGAAGGCGGCGTGCCGATCACCATCGACGGGCAATGCATCGGCGCGGTCGGGGTCAGCGGCGCCCCTTCCGCAGTGGATCGTCAGATCAGCCAGGCGGGGGTCGATGCGTTCAATAAGGCGTGAACTTCCGTTCAAGGTTCCGGGTTCAAGGTGGCGAGCGGGGACGTTGAACATTGAACCTTGAACTTTGAACCGCAAAGGCGATGCACTACACCCGAAGAGAGTTAATGGTCGCCGCGGCGGCGCGGGAGATCGGCGACGGCGAAAAGGTTTTCGTCGGCATGCGCCTGCCGCTGCTGGGCTTCGCCGTGGCCAAGGAGCTGCATGCGCCCAACGCCATCGGCATTTTCGAGAACGGCGTCGTGCGCGACTGGCCGGCACTGGAACCCATTTTTACTATGAGCGATCCCCCCAATATCGCGCGTGCACTGTTCTGTGGCGGCATGAACGACAACATGTTCCTGCTGCAAAGCGGTCGCGTTGATCTTGGCTTCCTTGGCGGCGCAGAGGTCGACCGCTTCGGCAACTTGAATACCCACTGGGTCCAAGAGCATGGGAAAAGAACCCGCTTGCCGGGAAGTGGCGGCGCCGCGGATGTAGCGACCATGGCACGGCGCTCCATCATCATCATGAATCAGGAACGGCGCCGCTTCACGCCGCGGGTTCACTACGTCACCTCGCCCGGCTACGGAGACGGCGGCGCTTGGCGAACGCAGAACGGCCTCAGCGGCGGCGGCCCAAGCCGGGTCATCACTAGCATGGGAATGTTTTCCTTCGATCCGGTAAGCCGTGAAATGGTTTTGAGTTCCAACCACCCCGGTGTGTCCGTGGATGAAATTAAAAACGAAACCGGCTGGCCGCTCCGCGTGTCACCGGACATTCGCGAGACCGCGCCGCCGACCGGCGACGAACTAACTGCCGTGAGAAAATACGATCCCAAAGGGGTCTGGACCTCCTAATGCCATTACTTTAGCTGTCTAATCTTACGCCTCTCCTCCGCACCGGCGACGACGTGCGAGAGCTTCTCTCTCTGGCCGATGCCGCCGACATCCCGCTCAAAAAAATCCACGCTGGAAAAGCAGAAAAACCTCCGCGTCGCCGCGCATCACTGAATGGACCGGCGGCAAGGGCGGCGCAAGCACGCCCGCACCCTTGGGTGTCGTTACGCTTCGATTCCCAATTTTTCAATCTTACGATAGAGCGTCGACAGGCTCAATCCCAACAACTCGGCGGCGCGGATCTTATCCCCCGCCGCCTTGCCGAGGGTACGCTCGATGTGGCTTTTCTCATAGAGCTCGACGGCCTTGAGCAGGTTATCTTCGCTGATGCCGTCGTCGGATTCGGCCTGCTGCCCCGGCAGGTCGGGGGGGGAAATCCACTCCCCGTTGCCGAGGATCATCGCCCGCTCCAGGATGTTGTCGAGCTCGCGAATGTTGCCTTTCCAGGGCAGCGACATAAGAATTCTCATCGTCGCGCTGTCCACGCCCTTGTAGGCCATCTTCATCTCGAGGTTGTGCCGGTGAATGAGATGCTCCACCAAGCCCGGCAGGTCGTCGAGCCGGCGGCGCAGCGGCGGGATGTGAATTTCAAACACGTTGAGCCGATAGTAGAGATCGTCGCGGAAGCGGTTCGCTTCGACTTCCGCCTTGAGGTCGCGGTTGGAAGCGGCGATGATGCGCACATTCACTTTGATCTGATTCGTCGAACCCACCGGCAGAACGAACTTCTCCTCGAGGACGCGCAGGAGCTTCGGCTGCAACCCGAGCGGCATTTCGCCGATCTCGTCGAGAAAGATAGTGCCGCCGCGAGCGCGCTGAAACAATCCCTCCTGCGTAGCGATCGCGCCGGTGAAGGAACCTTTCACGTGACCGAACAATTGGCTTTCCAACAAATTCTCCGGGATCGCGCTGCAATTCACTGGGAGGAATACATTATCCTTGGAAAAGCTACTGGCGTGAATCGTGCGCGCAATTACCTCCTTGCCCACCCCGCTCTCGCCGGTGATCAGCACCGTGGTCGGCGTCGGCGCGACTTTTTTGATCATCGCCATGATCTCATGCATCGCCTGGCTCCGGCCCAGCGGCCGATCCGGACTGAAGTGAATGTCAAGTTCTCGTCTTAATAATTGATTCTCCCAAGCCAACTTCCGATGCGCCATGAGGAGCTGCACTTTGCGCAGCATGTCCGCAAAAATCAGTGGCTTGACTAGATAGTCCTGGGCGCCGAGCCGTATGGCCTCGACCGCCGTTTCCACGCTCGCATGGGCGGTCATGATGATGACTAAAGTTTGCGGCGAAACATCGCGGATATGCCGCAGAACGGCGATCCCGTCCGCCCCGGGCATGGTCAGATCTGTGAGCACGACGTCGAGATCGAGCTGATCGACAAGGGCGATGGCAGCCTTGCCGTCGGCCGCCTCGTGGACTTCATACCCTTCCCCTCTCAACAGCTCGGCCAGGCTCTCTCTGGCCGACTCTTGATCTTCGACAACTAGGACGGTTCCAGTCAATTTAGTGGCCCCGCCCTATCTTTTGCAAAAATGACAACTCCACGGCCAAATATTTCCACCTCTGAGAAGCTTGCTACGCATATCCTATAAGAATCCCCCTAATCTCTGGATTAGCAATATCAAAGCCACCGAGGAACTCAGCGAGTTGGCTAATGTCGCGGCAATTCGATACGAAAGCTGGCTCCCTGCCCCGGTTGGCTTCGATAGGAGATCCCTCCGCCGTGGGCGGTGACGATCTGTCGAACAATGACCAACCCAATGCCCGTTCCTTCTTTCTTGGTGGTCATAAAAGGTTCGAAGGCATCGACGTCCAGAGGGATTCCCACGCCGGTATCGCTGATCTCCAGAACGACGGTATTCTGGGTCGCGCGCGCCTCGATGGTGATCTTCCCACCCCCCGGCATCGCTTCCTCCGCGTTTTTGAGCAGGTTGAGCAACACCTGCTTGATCTTATTGCCATCGACCTTGACGGCGGGCAAGTCCGAAGAAACAACCGCTTCTACTTGAACGTTACGCTCGACGAAGTCGGGTCCCTGAAGCTTGATAACGTCATCGATCAAGTTGCGCAGCTCCGTGGGCTGAAAATCGTATTTCTCCTTGCGCACAAATTCGCGAAACTGCCGGGTCAAATCATTGAGACGGGAAATCTCGTCTTTGAGTCTCTTGACCGTCGCATTGGTCTGATCGTCCGGCTGATTGATCTGCCGGCTCAGGCGTTGCTCCAAAAGCTGGATAGTCAGCGACATCCCGTTGATGGGATTGGCAAGCTCATGCCCGATCTTGGCCGCCGTGGCGCCGATGGAAGCTAATCGTTCGCTTTCGACAAGTTGGGCCTGCAATCTGACCTTTTCCGAGACGTCGCGTATAAGAGCCGCAAAGGGGATATCCTCTTCCCCTTCCATTTCGGTTACTGAAATCTCGATGGGAAAAAGCTCGCCGCTTTTTCGCTTCGCCATCGTGGCGCGAACCCGGCCGATGGCGCGCGCCTCGCGGGTATTTTTGTAGCGCTCAATATAATCATCATGGTCCGAGGCGTAAGGCTCGGCCATAAGCGTGTTCACCTTCTGTCCGGCGATTTCCGCTCTGGCATAGCCGAACATCCGTTCCGCGGCCGGATTGAACATGACGATCCGTCCCTGCCGGTCGATGGACACTAGCGCGTCTTGCGTGGTCTCGATCAATGCGCGCAACCAGGCTTCGGCCTTGCGCAGATCGGTTACGTCGCGAAATATGACCTGAACGGCGGTCCCGCCTTCCCATGCTACCGGCGCGGCCGCCGTTTCCACTTGCACGATCGAGCCATCCAGACGAGTTCTCTCCTGAGCGTCGACCCGGCCCGGCAGCCCGGATTCCAAAGTCTTCTTATTCAGGGCTTGGATATCCGCCCGCAAGGTCACCGGAACGTAATCAAACGCCGAGCGGCCGATCAAATCTTCGCGGCGGGCCGCGCCGAATAGTCGCAGGGCGGCAGTGTTAACATAAACGATCCGCCCTGCAAAATTCACCAGCACTGCGTCAGGGCTGAAATCGACCAGGTAGCGATAGCGCTCCTCGGCCGCTTGCAGCCGCGCTTCGACTGCTTTGCGCTCGGTTAATTCCGTTGCCAAATCTATGCGCGCCGAGTCGATCTCGTGGGTCCGGCTTTCGACGGCCAACGCCAGGCGAGCGTCGCGAAAAGCAATCAGGTACGCCAGCATGCTCAATAGTATAACCGCGCTGAGAGCGCCCGCGTCGAGAATCCTCAGTTCCCGCCCAATGGCGCCGGACCAGCCGTTGCCGGGAATCGCCGCCAACTCCCAGTAGGCGTCTGGGAGTTCGATGCGATGAACGATCGGATCGGACTGAAACACAGCGGGTTCGCCGAAAAACACGCCGCCTTTAGCGTCGCGGAGAGCTATCTGCAGCTTCCCCTTTTCTGTGAACCCGACTTCTCTCAGAGCAGCTAGAATATCGACAGCGATGTTTATCAGCCCCCAAAACTCATCGTTGCGGTAAACGGCGAGCCGCCCGACCACGCCAACGCCGCCGCGTCGTAATTCGATAAGAGTGCCGATGACAATTCTGCGCGACTGAATCGCGCGAGCGACATCGGCGCGAACTTCCGGGCGGGGATCGTTCATAAGGACGTTCCCAAGATTCTTTTCATTGCCCGCCAGAGGGTAAATAAACCTAATCACCCCTCTAGGCGCTAAAGCCGCGCCATAAATCAAGCCTATACTTTCAATTCTTGTCCGCGCAAACGACTCGAAGTCGGCGCCTAACGTCGTCGACGAGGTATGAGTGTCAACGAACGCTTTCAACGCATTAAGAATTTCAAATCGGCGGTTAAGTTTAATGACAAGCTCGTTGGCGCTAACGTCCAGCCCAACCAGCACTTCTCCGCGTTTTTCCGCTAGCAGTTTTTGGCGATGCCAGGAGTGGCCGATCCACCAGGCCCCGGCTAATAATACCAAAGCCACTGCTGCCGCCGACAGTGCTTTGCGGCTAGGAACCTCAAGATGAGTCCTCCACCAATGGCGAATCATAAGGAATGTCATGTCACACAGTTTCCTTTTCCCATTCTCGCGAGCCGATTACAAATCGAATTCCCAGGAGTAACGCGGGACCGGCATGTTGACCGATTCTGCTGAAAAACCCCTAGGAATGCTTCGACGGGCTCAGCATGAACGGAAAATTCTCAACGTTATAAATCCCCTCCCCTTTCACCCTGAGGACTGTCGAAGGGTGAGCGGGAGTTTTTCAGTAGAATCTTGACCCAGAGCTGAAGGCCTCAAACGGCGTTGAAAGACCGGCCGGGATGCTTACAATCGCTCAGAATCATTGCGATTCCTGGAAATCTGACCGGACTCTTTGTGTTTCCAACCTCACCTTCGCCGCGGTAAATAGTCAACATCATGGAAGATTGGAACTCAGCCGGAAGGTGGCGAAAAGAGCTCGCTTGGTGGCACAGGCTTTGCCTACTTACAAATTGGTAGCGTGTCCAAGGGATCGATAATTGGAGGTCTTTATGGCATCCGAAACCGAACTCTTCTATCTCGTGCTCCTTGTATTCCTCACGTTGATCATCCATCTGATTCTTTCGAGAGGGGACCACCGCAGAAACGGACAGTCGCATCGCTAGGCAACGCTGGCTGTTAAGCCGACTGCACGACGTGGCTGAGATCCACGGCGCGCAGCGAGATATCATTTCGTTCATTCCATTCCAACAATTTTTCGCGGGCTTCGTCCGTACTCAAACGAAGCAGCCGCGGCGGCGGAAGCGGTCGGCCGATCACGCTCCTTGTTGGTGGCGAGTAATTCCCAGCGCCGCAAACAATCTAGCAAAATCTTTGTCAATTCTGGAAAGCCGCAGCGAAATTCACTCTTGAACTCTTGGCCAAATGCGTTCTTCGCCCCCCATTCATGTGGCATAGGTTCTGCACAAGTAACTCAGAAAGGTTAAGTCCAGGCAGAATCGCTATTGAACAGGACGGAGTCGTATGCCAACTTACGAGTTTCGCTGCGAGAAATGCAAGAAGGTTTTCGAGGAGATCTGGTCGCTCGAGGAATACGACAAGCGGGTCAAGAAAAAACGCAAGTGTCCGCGGTGCGCCAGCGCGCGAGTCGTGCGGTCGCTCTCGATGGTGCAGGTGAAAACCTCTAAGAAGAGCTGAGGCCGACCGTTCTTGCATTCCCGGAGGACCAGTAAGCCATGAATTCCCCCACAAGCGCAATGATCCAGGACAAAACCGTGGCAGAGGTCATGACCACCGATCTCGTGACCCTGAAACTTACCGACACCCTTAGGCTCGCCGATGACCTTATGAATCTCGCCAAGCTGCGCCATTTTCCGGTTTTGGACGATGCCAAAGTAGTCGGACTGGTGAACCAGGCCGATCTCCTCCATGCTTCGATGCGCTCGCTGGCAGGTCACCCCAAGGACACGCCTCGTGGGGCGCTGGGGATGGTTACTGTCCAGGAGGTCATGAAGCCGGCAACGATGGTTTCCGCCGAAACGACTATTCAGGATGCGGCCCAGCTCATGGTGGAAAGAGGGATAGAATCTCTGCTCGTCATGGACGGCGAGAAACTGGCAGGGCTCGTCTCACGAACCGATCTACTGCGCGAGCTAGCCCGACGATGAAAGGTTCAGCCGGAAAAGGAGGAACTCATGCTGGTCGCTAACCGCATGACCAAACATCCGGTCACGATCGCTGCTGAGGAACTGCTCAGTCAGGCGAAAGAAAAAATGGCGGCGGGTCGTTTCCGCAGGTTGCCGGTCGTGAGTGACGGCAAGCTAACGGGTATCATCACCGAGCGCGATCTCCGGCAGTATGCCGGGGTTCTTGAGCGCACTAAGGTCAATGCCGTCATGACCGAAAAGCCGATGACAGTCAGTCCCGAGACAATGCTGGAAGACGCCGCCGACATCATGCTCAAGAACCAGATCGGCGGGCTACCGGTACTGCACCAGGGGCAACTCGTGGGAATCATCACCACCAGCGACGTCATGCAAGCCTTTCTCGCCGTGATGGGCGCGTCGGAAGGCGCCAGCGCGCGAATCGACTTTACCCTCCAAGGGGAGGAACATGGCTTGGTCGAAGCCTTGCAAATCGTGTCGCGAGAGGCGGGTGAGATCTTGGGCGTGGGCACCTACCGGGAAAAATTCGGCGCCGATCCGGTTTGCTACCTGCGCGTCCTTTCCCATAATGCCGAGGCCATCGCCAAGGCGCTGCGGCAAAGCGGCTTCGAAGTCTTGGGCGTGCACAAAACGGGAACGGAGACAGGGATGAGAGCGGCGGGATAAAGGCTGAGAAAATGCAGAGGCGTATTTAGGTCCGCGGCCGGCGTTCCTGCATGCTTTTGGCTTTATCCTGCATCCTTTCCGATTAACGGAGGCAAACCATGTCGCTGCAAGAATTTTGTCGCAAGCCCGTCATTAAAATCTCCGCCGATGCGAATATCACGGAGGCCTGCCGGCTCATGGAGCAAAAAAACATCGGTTGCTTGCTCGCGGAAAACAACGGCAGGCTCTGGGGCATATTGACCGATCGGGACATCGCCCTGAAGGTCGCCGGGGCGCAACGAGACCCAAGTACGACCAGGGTAGAAGAGATCATGACCCGCGATCCGGTCCGGATTTCCGTGAATTCGGACCTGCATCATCTAACTGTGCTGATGCACGCCTATCACGTGAGACGGGTGCCCATCGTCGACGGCTTGGATACTACTCTCGGGATCGTCACGATGGACGATCTCATCGCCCTGTTGAGCGACGAGATGTCGGAAATCGGCAAGGCCATCTCGGAAGAATTTTCACACGGCAGCGCCTAGAGGGGTTGGCCATGCTTTAGTGTACGGAGGTGCTTTATGTCCTTGCGAAGTTTTTGCGGCAAGCGCCTTGTGAACATTTCTCCGGAAAGGAACATCGCCGAGGCTTGCTGGATCATGAAGGCGAAGGACGTTGGCTGTCTGGTCGTCGAGAGCCAGGGCAAGCTGTGCGGCATTCTGACGGACCGCGATATCGCGCTTAAAGTGACCGGCGAAGAGCGGGACCCGATGACAACGATGGTGGAGGAGGTCATGACGCCCGACCCGGTGCGCATTACCGTGGATAGGGACCTTCCGGAGCTCGTGTCGTTGATGCATTCGCGCCATATCCGTCGGGTGCCCATTGTTGACGCCTCGGGCATGACGCTTGGGATCGTCACCCTCGATGATCTCATCGCGCTGTTTGGCTACGAAATGTCGCAGCTTGGCGGAACGATTTCGGAGGCGTCTGATCGCAGCGCAGCTTAGGCTTTTTAGTAGAGCGCCTATCGTGAGAGAACGGCGATCGCGAGCGACGCAACTCAACCTCTGCGCGAGGAGAAGTCGGCAATGCATTCACCCGCGACCCCAAAAGCTGAGTTTAGTGAACTGGCAAAAATCCCCGTCAACGGCGTCGAGTTGGAAGGAGCGCTGGTCGTCCCTCCGGCGGCTCGAGGCGTCGTGCTCTTCGCCCACGGCAGCGGCAGCAGCAGCCACAGCCCGAGAAACAACTTTGTGGCCGAAACCCTCAGAGCCGCGGGAATCGGCACCCTGTTGATGGATCTCTTGACGAAGCAGGAAGACGCTATCTACCAGACCCGTTTCGACATCGATCTTTTGAGTTGGCGTTTGGAGCGCGCGACCCAGTGGCTGATGGAGGAACCGCGGGTGCAGTCGCTGGACATCGGTTATTTCGGTGCCAGCACCGGCGCGGCGGCGGCGCTGAACGCCGCGGCAACTTTCGGCTCTCTGATCGGCGCTGTGGTATCGCGCGGCGGCCGGCCGGACTTGGCCATGGCAGCGCTCGGCTCAGTGCAGGCGCCGACCCTGCTGATCGTCGGCGCTCTGGATGACGTGGTGATCGAACTCAATCGGAAGGCGTATGAAAGACTCAAAGCAGAAAAACAACTTGCGATCGTCCCGGGCGCGACCCATCTGTTTGAGGAGCCGGGAACCTTGCAAGAAGTGGCACGCTTGGCTGCGGCATGGTTTCAGCGACATCTCGGAGCGCAGCGGGCCGCTCGTGGGACCGGCGAGCGCAAAGTCTCCGCCTGAACTTAACGCGCGCGACCGGCGAGGCTAGGCCGGCCAGAGCGCCTGGGGATCGCTTCTCATAAACATTTCTCGGATTTCCTTGCGGTGCCTTTTTCCGTCCTCATGAATCCGCTCTAACATCTCGGCCACCGCCGGAAGCTCCGGCTGAATCTCCTGGATCTCTTCCTCGATCTCCGCGGCACACAACCGCTCGGCTTCAAGATCGGCCAGCAAGTACTGCCAGCTATTTTTTTCGTCGGCCGCGACTTCGGGCACCGCGGGCAATTGGCCGCCAAAGGTGCTAATTATTTCCGCGATCCAGCCGGCATGTTGCGCTTCTTCTGCCGCGATACGGAGCAGCTTTTCGCGAAACTGCGGGTACTGCATTTTTTGCGCCTGCTGCGTAAAACGGGTGACATGCCGGCGCTCATCGATGTAGCGCTCGCGCAAGATCTCCACTGCCTTGTAATGGCCGTCCGGCGACAAGCCGAGAAATTTGCGCCACCATCTCGACCAGCGTTTGGATTCAGCCATAGATTTCTCCTCCTGCCAGAAAAAGTCTTCCGCCCGGTAATGAAGCTCCTCGGAGCAAAGCTCCGAGGTATCTTTGCGAAATTCTCCGAAGCCCTTCCGCCCTCCTTCGCCAAGGCTACGGAGGATTCTCCTCGCCTTCATCCTCGCAGCAAGCTGCGAGGTATTCGGCGAAGGAGAATAAAGCAAAGCCTGAGCCACACACCGAACTTCCCCAGACCATTTAACTACCGGCATGTGTCCTAAAATCATTCCCATACCTGCAAGAGTTGGCCACCACGCTTCGCAGGATTGCCAACTCTTTGAGCCCAGAGGCGCGATGTTGTTTTTCACGTCCAAGAAAGCGTTGTTTTTGGAATCCTCGGCTCAACAGCTATGGGCACTGATATTGCGTTGTTTAAAAACGTGAAAGAGTCGAGGCGAAGGTTCAGTAGACCGCCCAAACGAAGGCGCGATGCATCCGGCTTTATCCGACAACGCTTTGGTCATCCTCCACGAGCGCTATCTGCGGCGCGATGACGCGGGCGACATCGTCGAAACTCCCTATCAAAAACGCCACGCGGTGCATACGCAAGATCAGCCTCCGCGTCATGGACCTGGGCCGAACTTCTTGCACGCATCGAAGTGGCTTGACCGGACTGCCGGGAGTGCGAGGTATAACGCCAAGCATCTACGAAAACATTCTTGACCAGGCTGCCAACCGACGGATGAAGATGCTCGAATGGGTGATCATCATCCTGATCGCTTTATCCATTGGCATCGAGCTTTCCCACTGAAACTCCCGGAATCATCTCTGGCTTTTGCTGCGCCCTAGGCCGATTGAATGCGCCAGGTTTGACCGTCAGCACCGGACAGGGGGCATGGCGTACGACCTTCTCGGCAACGTTGCCGATCAGCAACCGTTTGACGCCAGTGCGGCCATGGGTGGCGAGGACGATGAGATCGCTCATGCAATCCTCCGCGACTTCGAGAATCTTTTCCAGCGGATCGCCGCTGCGCACATGATAGCGCACCCGGCTCATCCGCTGGACATGATCGCGGCAAAACTGTTTCAGCAAGACTTCCGCATGTTCCTCGGTGGTCCGCCTAAACTTGGCGTGTCTCTTTGGCTCGTCTCTGTACGAATCAAAGAGAACGGGATCGATCTGGGTCAGCGCCAATAGGTAAAGCTCGTCCAGAGGATCCTCGATCACATGCAGCAAGTCGAGGGTGGCATCGGTGGCTCCCGCCATCTTGACCGCCAGCCGAAGCGCCTCCAAAGAAAAACCGGACATATCCACCGGGCAGAGAACTCGTGTGAAATCGAGACCCATGGCCGACCTCCTTCCGTATGCCGGGCTTGAATACTTCGAACCCTTTAATGACCCAAAACGTCTTGCGGCGCGCCCCTGCCGCCGAAGTGTAGAGAATCGTCAGATCATCCTACGGACGGCGCCTTTCATAAGATCACCCCGTCCGAGATCGAATGCAGGGCACCGCCCTCTATCGCTGCAACGACGCAAAGCATATGCCGCCGGCGGGTAACGGCGAGAGTAAAATCGCATGATGAAGACCAGGCTGTTTTCTGGTTTCTTCCGCACCTTGTTACCCACAAGTTGCTGGACGATTTTGTCAGCGTTGAGAAGCTATTTCGGCTGATGCTTGCATTCGCGCGAAAACCTGTGCCGATTGCTCTGACAATCCGGGGCTAGAATCTCATGGTTCATGCGGCACAGCGTTTGCTGCAACTTTCCCTAAGGGGCGGATTTGCGTGATTTTCCACGTCTGCCGCAAACATCAACTACTCTCAGTCACACACCGAGGAGGAGCAGGATCATGGCGATGCTCGATCACGAGAATCATCTCAACGGTTCACTCTGGGGACTGGTGTTGGCAGCCGGCGACGGTAAACGTCTGGGGGGATATGTCCGCGAGCTTAAAGGAACGGCACTCCCCAAACAGTACGTCAACGTCATCGGTCGGCGTTCGATGTTGGAACACACCTTTGATCGGGCAGAGCGGCTCATACCAGCGAGCCGGATTTTGACCATTGTAAGCCAGGATCACCTGCGACACACCGAAGCACGAAAGCAGCTCGCCTCTCGTCCGGCTGGCACTGTCATCTTGCAGCCCGAAAACAAAGAAACCGGACCGGGAATTTTGCTGCCGCTGATGCATCTCTACAAGCGCTGCCCCGAGGCGGTCGTAGCGCTGTTTCCATCGGACCATTTTATTCTCGAAGAAGAGCGATTCATGAACCATGTCGAGTTGGCGGCGCAGGCAGTGGAGCGGAATCCAGACCGCATCATGCTCCTTGCTACGGAAGCCACGAGACCCGAAACAGAATATGGCTATGTAGTTCCCTACGACGAAGGCGGGCAATTGAGCTTTTGGGGGGCCCGAAGGGTAGCCCATTTTGCGGAGAAGCCGGACCCGGACCGGGCATTGAGGCTTGCCGCTGCCGGAGCTCTATGGAATACTATGATCATGGTGTTCAAGGCAAAAAATCTCTTGAATCTGACCAAAACGCTCTATCCGGATCTTTATCAACGCTTTTATAGGATTTTCGATGTTCTTGGAGAATCGAAAGAAAAGGCCCGGGTTAAAGATCTTTACCGCGATCTTAAGCCGCTGAACTTCTCGAAAGATATTATGCAGCGATTGCTGGCTGAGTTTTCCTGGACCGTTTACGTCCTCCCCATGCTGAACGTTTTTTGGAGCGATTGGGGATCCCCCCAACGGATTTCGCATGCGCTGCAAGCTCTCGGAATTAATGCGCAGCTCCCGGCGCGCGCGCCGCAAGAAACCGTGAATGTACGGCAAGCGAACAAACGCGTATGGGCAAGCGGCGCTGTGGCCGCGCTACCCCAGCTTGGTTAAGCCTCATGGGCCAACTGAAAATGGAGGTGCGACAATGGTCCTGAAATATTCGAGGTTGTTCGGCGGCGCCCTCATCTGGAGCGCGTTCTTTGCCACGCTGTTGGCGTATTCGGCGGGTTCCCAAACGGTGGGAGAGCGGGCCGAAATCGCGGCGGTTCTCGCAATCGAAAAACTCTCGGTGCAAGAGGGAGTCGTGGCGGGAGAAATTCTCAATCGCTCTTCCCATACCATCCGCGACGTCCAGGTATTGATTCGCAATACCTGGCTATGGGACGCGGAATTCAAACCCGGAAAGGATGACCCGGGGATTTCATTCTATTACACCTTGCCTAAAGAGATACCCGCCGGAGGCCGTCTGCCATTTACCTATTCACCATCGCCGCCCTTGCCGAAAGCATCCGGCGGCCGCTTCGAAACCACGGTCGCCATCGCGGGCTATGCGGAAGTCATCCCGCAAACGAAGCAGTAGTTTCGAGTTCGGAAACGGGGGGAACGGAATTACCCATTACCGGCAATGGAAAATAGAGCCTGAGGGACCCAGAGGATAGGACCGGCGTTGGGAAATTACGAGCATGCGGGCCAAGGCGGTTCCCTTACCAGTCCGGGAGCATGCGTTAAGCGTCAGTGAGGTGGCGACGTATCTGCGGCACAATTAAGCGAATATCGGTACGATCCTATTGCGATTGTCTGCAATATGATCGGCATCTTCATTATCGCCCTCACCGTGACCGGAGCGCTCATCATCAGAGGTTTCGGCCTGCGCCTCAGCGTGCGCCACGACACGCAGACAGGCACGGCCGCGCCTGCGAGAACGCGCAGTAGCCCTCTCGTGCTGCCGACCTGGATCGGTAGGGGCGGGTTTCAAACCCGCCCCCAGGATCTATTTCAGCGTCTTTTTCAAAGCTCGCACGGCCATGTCCGCGTCAGCGCCGCTATCGAAACCAAAATAAGTCACCGCGCGCCGGCCGATCGCGGCGCCTGATATGCCGCGAAGATTGATGCCCGCATCGGCGAGGGCCTGGGTCATTTTCGTGCCCAGTCCGGCGCGATCCGGTCCTTCCACGCGCACCGAGTGCAGGCTATCGGTCATGCTCAGGCCTGTCCCTTGGGCGGCGGCTTTTTGTTTTGCTCCCCTGATCGGAGTCAGAAAGACCACTCCGGTACCGGGCTTGTCGGCAGCCCGGCGCCCGATCAGAAACTCCAGATTCGCCCCGGCGTTGCTCAACGCCGCGATGGTGGCCGCCAGTCCGCCCGGACGATCGGCGACGTCCCCGGCCCATACGTCGACTTTCTTAATGGAATACGCCATGGTCGTACCTCCTTCTTACCTTCAATGGTTTACTGCCGCCAATTTCGCTCTGCTCGGCTTGAGCCTGCCTCGCTCGGTATTTCCGCCCTTCCATTATCAAGGTCGTCAAGCGCATCAGCCCGGCTGGGAAACCCAGTCCGGGCCGATGGGGAACACATCGAAGCTGCCACCGGATGGTGAATCCAACCAACCGTCTATAGACTCTACGGCAGCGAATATTTAGTACAGATGGCTTCAGCCGTCAAGGGGCCGGAGTCGTGGCCCTCAAGGCAAAAACCTATTGTCTCGTCAGGACGGATTTCTCCCCGACAACACACATTTTAACAGAGAGGCAGGAACATTTCGCGCGAACGAGGTTCGGTTGGCTTCCTTGACTATGAAGATCAAGGCTGTTTCCCCGATTCTGCGCGAACGTCCGCACCTTTAACCCAGCCTATTTTGCCGCTGGAGGTTTTGACCATGAACCATTCGTTTCCGCCGTTGCTTTGCAGAACAGGAATGAGGATCTCGCCCCGCGAGAGCCGGTCGATTTTCTCCGACTCGTCGTCTTGGCGCGGATAGAGCCCCGTCTCGTTAGCCGCCACGACCAATTGCGAAGCAACCGGTTTGCCGCCTAAATCGCCGACGCCGGGCACATCGTTCTTACCCTTCGGGTTTCGCGACCCGCTCACTGTACCTTGAGCGCGAGCCCCCCTTTGCCTCTCGGTCGCGCCCTGAACGCTCCTACCGTATTCACCGATCGCTTGAGCCATGACCCAGTGAGGCGCGAACAGTCCCACAACGAATCCGAATAATAGCGCTTGTGCCTTTCGCATAACGGTCCCCTTTCGAGAAACCACTCTTTCTTGAAATGATACAACGCAACGGCGGTGGCAACAAGAAAAACCACGCGCATCTGGGTGGAAAAAGAGCGCTCAAACGTATTGCGCAGCGGCGCGAGCGGACAAAACTCTTGTCCGTCTTGCCGTCACAACGCCTTTAAGCGCCATTTAGGGGAGAGCGAAGGATTTCAGTAGAGAATTGAGTCTGCTCAGGCTTCCGCGCCGCGCATCGGCCACATCATTGCTTGTAGACCTTGTCGATAAAGCCGCGCTTCTCCAACTCGCGCACAATGCTGTCATCCACCATGTCTTCGAAGCGAAGCTGCGCGCCGGGCTTGCGCGCCACAGCTTCCTTAATCTGCGTCTCGACGCCGCTTCGAGTTACCAACGGAACCGCGTCGTAGAGTTTCGCGCTTGCGCTGTAGGCGGCCTCCAGATAATTCTCATTGGTGATTCTGCTGTATTTGGCAAGGATCCTTTTGCCTTCCTCCTTGCGCGTTTTGAAAAACTGGACCGCCTCGATATGCGCCATCAGAACTTTTCTGACCGTCTCCCGCTGGCGCGACAAATAACTTTTCGTGGTGGTTGCGCAAATATAGGGGAAATCGAAGCGCTTCGGAAAATCCGCCGTGCTGATGAGAACTTTAAAGGGCACCCCCTGGGTCAAGTGAATGATTCCCGGCGTCGACGGGAAGCCAACGATTCTTCCGGCGCGAAACGACGCCGCCCTTTCCGCCGGGCCGCCGACCTGCATGATGAGCACCTGCTTTTCGGGTTCCAGCCCCAGCCCTCGAATCAACGCGCGCGCCGCCACGTCCGACGCGCTGCCGATCCGGCTGATGCCGATGCTTTTCCCTTTGAGATCCTCCGCCGATTTGATCGACTCCTGCACAACGAGCTCGTAGGGCAAGGAATTCATGTAACATGCGACCATGACGAGATCGGCCCCCGCCACCACCGCGCTGGCGACCCCACCGCCGGATGCGTTGGCCACCTGGATGTCTCCGGCCACCAAGCTGGACACACTGGTCGTGGTGCTGGGGATGAAGAGCAGGTCAACGTCCAAACCGTTCTTCTTATACAGGCCACGATCTTGAGCGACGTACCATAGGGCGTTGCTGCTCTCCAGAGCGCTGTGAGAGAGTCTAATCTTTTCCTGGCTCAGGCCATCCGGCAAGAATGAAGTATTGGCAAAAACCAGCAGCCCGCCAAACAAGCAAAATCCCCGTGGAAGTTTCATACGACCCCCTATAGATCCGACGATGAGAAACCTATCTGAGAATGATCTCCACCGTTTGGCGTCGCCCCGGGCGCTTCAAGTTTGAGAATCGCGCACAGCGATTACCCAGGCAAGGGCGAAACGCCGAAGAAGAACCGATGCATGTGGAGAAAAAAACCGTACACCACCATGACCAAGATTATTCGCCACCAGCCGAGTTCGGCGATCATCAATGAATTGCGTCCCTGGGCGATCGCTAGAAAGGGAACATTCGAGGTAACAGAGGCAAACCGATCCCAGTCCTCACCATATATTTTTTTTCGCTTCCGATCGATGGACGCGGGGCCCCTCACGGCGAGGATCAGGAAAGAACCAAAAAAGACCAGCGAGGCGAGATCGCCATTGAATATCAGGTGGACAAGCGACCACAACAGCACGCCCCAAAGAAACGGATGGCGGGTAATCCGTTGAATGCCCTGGGCCGGTTCCTTTTCCTTCAACATCGCGCCGCCGCGCACCGCCGTTGGGTTCGGCGAGGCGAAGGCAAAGACGACGAAGAAAAATGCCAGGAACATTACGATCAACGCCAACCAGCGAACCGCTTGCACCTGCCCCCAGAGCTCCACATATTCTGCGCGCCCATAGGCCCGAGACAACCAAACGATTCCGGCCAGCGACAGAATTGAAAAGACCGCTTGGAAGACTTCTTCGCCTATCCGCCCGGCAATTTTCCAACGCAACTCGGTTCCAGCGATCACTATATGAATGGCGTCAAAAAATACCCCCGCCGCAATTAGTGAACCCATAATTCCCCCGAGGCCCAGAATATCGCTCGTAGGTTAGCTTATACGCATCTCCCCACTAAAGTCCAAGCGCGTCCAAGATGCCAAACGTGATCAACGGAGCCTCCGATCGCTCCATCGAGATTTGGGAGTCATCGCGGGGAACACGGATGAGCGACCGTCGGCGTCGCACGCTCGCCAATCACGCGCCGGTAGAAACGGAGGCGGCTGTGCGGGTGCTCAGTAATGGCGATCTCTTACAATTCTTGTCGAGATTCACGATTTTGTCCAAATCGCCTCATAGCTAATATATTCCCAAAATGGCTCCTTTGCTCCAAAGAGTTCTTTGTTGAGAAAAACTATGCTGGCAAACAGCAGCTGGTTCCGTTGGCATAGCTTTGGCGTCAGCAAGCCCTCCAAAGCGATAGATAACCGGGGCGAACGCCGCTACCCAATCGACCACAGGAGAACCGGGTAGAAGACTGACACGCCAGGCCGCGGGCTTAAGAGCAGGCACAGGAGAATGACATGGAAGACATATCTCTTTGGATGTTGATATTTGCCGGAGGCGCCATCGGCCTCTTGGGAGTTTTTCTCGCTGCCTCGGAACGCGAGCTAAAGAAAACACGGCGAGAAGTCGAAGCTCTGGTCGCGCAGGTCGAAAACAGCCAAAAAATTGTCACCCTCGACAACCCGGCTGAAGCGCATCCGATCGACTCTAACGCCGCGACGGCGGTCCCGCCGAATGAACAGGAACTCCAAGACAAGATCGCGTATTTAACGGGCGAACTGGAGACAAGCCAAAGATCGGCTGAAGAGCTGCGGAGCCAAAGGGACCATTTGAAAGGCTCGCAGGTTGAAGTTCTTGAGCTCCGGGCAATCAACCAGCAGCTCGAAGGGGAGATCTCCCATCTCAAAGGCGAACTTCAATCGGCCCAAAGCCACGTCAACGCGGCGCAGGACGATGGGCAAAACGCCGCCAACGACCGAATGCAGTTGCAAGCCGTAATCGCCGACTTGCAAAACCAACTGGACATGCATCGGGTGGGGGAAGAAGAATTGGCCGCCGCGCGTCAGCGGTTGGCCGATTACGAATCGCGCGAGTCGATCCACATCGAGGAACAGAAAAGCGCACAAGGTCAAATCGATACGTTGCAACAGGAGCTTTTCGCGGCCAAAGAAGACGCGCAAAACTTCCACGCCGCTCACGACCGCGTAACGGAAATGGAGCGCCTTTATCAGGAAGCTAAAAACGAAATCCGCAATCTCGAAGAGGAATGCTCCCGCTGGCAGGAGCGCGTCGGCGCCGGCGATGATCAACGGAGACGCGGCGCCATGTTGCGTCAACAGCTCGATGAGCTTCAAAGCAAGCAGGCTGCGCTGATTGAAAGACACCGGCAATTCCAGAACGACCTGACCGCCACGATACGCCTAATGGAAGTTGCGCCGGATCGGATAGACGAAGCATCGACACCGCCTGCATTCCCCACGGAGAACGAGGCATGGTTGTTCCCCATGACCATGGCCCCTGCGGACACCGACGCTTTGGGCAACGGCAACGGAGTAAACCACGAAATTCACACGGAATCTGACTCTTCGGCCATCAGCACCGACATGAATCCGATGATTCCGGAAATTGACCCATCGAGCACCATGAAAGCGGGCCGGCGAAGACGGCGCTTTGGAATCTTTTCGGAGTGAACTTGAACGCCGTTTAAGGCTCAAACGGTTCCGAGTTCCAGGCCTGCCCTGAGCATCGTTGAAGGGTTCACAGTTCCGCGTTAAACTTTGAATTCCCGTTGAACCCGGAACGGGCGAAGCCCTTGAACAGTCCGCGCAGCGAGTATTGAACATTGAAAGTTGAATTGATGGCCGGCGAGGATTTATGATCGCGCCAAGAACGCAAAGTGTGATTCCAAATCGTCGGTCGCATTGTCGCCGTTCTACGTTTCACGTAGAATCCATCGGGAGGATTCATGGCGACCAGACGCAGACCACTCACCGTCGAGGATATTGTTCAGCGCGCCACAGGCGGCCGGAAGTTCAACCGGCACGCGCTTTTCCGCCCCTCTCTAACCTATTATCTGCTTAAAGATCCCTTTTGGGTGTGGTGTGAATACCACGCGCCCAAGGAAGAGGCCGTCGATGAAACGACGCGTTACGATGAGCTGCGCATGCAGCGAGGCGTCGCGCATGAGGAGCAGTGGGTCCGGCTGAACCATCCCGACGTCATGAAGATCGAGCCGGGCTTCGGCTTCGATGCGCTCAAAAACACCTTCCGCGCCATGCTCGACGGCGCGCCGGCGATTTATCAGCCGCAACTTTGGGACCTGGAACGGGAAAGTTATGGCAAGGGCGACTTGTTGGTGCGGGACGACTCGGAGCCATCGGATCTCGGCCCTTTCCACTACCGCGTGCTTGAGATCAAACACTCCCTGGCGCTGCAAGAATATCACGCGCTGCAAGCGGCCTTTTACAACGAAAACATCGGCCGGCTTCAAGGATTCACGCCCGGCGAATTGACGGTCGTGCTCAAAGATTCAAGCGCAACGGTCCCCTGCGAGGGAAAGGAACTAGAAATCCAGAAACTGCGCGAGTTATGGAAATCGCTGCGCGACGGCACGACGGTCCCTGAATCTCGGCGGCCGCCGAACGCGACCAGTTCGCCGTGGCGTCTCTACGGCAACAGGCGCGCAACGGAAGAGAAAGATTTGGTCTTGCTCGCGGGGATTCTGAAACGCGAGCGCGACAAGCTGCGCCAGGCGGGCATTCAACGGGTCGATCAGCTTTGGAATCTCAGACAAGAAGAAACCACCGAAATTATCGGCGAACATTACGGCGCCATCGCCTACTTTGTCGGCCAAGCCTATAAAGCCGGCGGCCCGATCTTGAAACCCGGTCGCCAGCTCGATATCCCGCGCGCCCGGCGTCTGCTTTATTTCGACTTCGAAATTTCCGACGCCGTCCATCCGACCGAGCCGCCTCATACCTATCTGATCGGCTGCTACGACGGCACGCGCGACCAATTCGTCAAATTTCTCGCCCGTGGCGCAGGAGACGAAGAGCGCATCTTCGAGGAGTTTCTCGACTATATCGGCGAGCCGCGTGATGCGCGCCTCTATCACTGGACCGATTTCGAGATCCACCAGATGCGCCGGACGGCGCGCCGCTGGCCAACATTGGCGGGATCGCTGGAGCGGCTCATCGAGCAGTGCGTCGACCTCAAGCAAGCGATACAGTCAGCGGTCTATCTACCCGTGCCCTCGTTTTCGATCAAGTCGGTGGCGCCGGCCCTGGGATTTCACTGGCGGCAGAAAGACATCGGCGCCTACCAATCGATGGTTTGCTACTGGGATTATCTCGACAACCGCGACCTCTTCGCCATCGACCGGGCGCTGATTTACAACGAAGACGACTGCCGCGCCATGTGGCATGTGGATCAAGATTTGACAGCGAGATTGCAATTTTCGCCGCGCGATTAACGATACAGCCGGTCGATATATCCGGATTTATCTAGCTTTTCGAGAAATCGGGTGTCGACAAACTCCTTAGGGTCGGCGGTTTTCGCCGCGGGAATTTGGTCGGCTAAGTCGTTCAGTATGGTCTTGATGCCATCGATCGTCGGACACGGCTTTGTCAGAAACACCGGGGCCTTCCGGCGCCTCCAACTTTCACGCATTGGCGTGCGCATGCACACAGGCTTTGAGTCCGTCCCGGAGCGCTGCGTCAACGCGCGCTTGGTAATCCGGCACTTCGTTGAGCAAGATGATATCGTCGTAGGTGCCGTGGCCGCGGCCCATAATCCGCGTCTCGGGATGGACGCTGTTGTGCGGCGCTATCGGCAAACTGTATTTATTCCAGGTCTCGTAATAACTCGCCATCAGCTCCAGATAAAACTCCAAGGGAATGGGCGGCTGCTCCTGCTGCGACACCAGATTGGAGCCCGGCTCGCGGCGCCATTGATTGAGGCGCGGAAAAATTCCGTGCTTCATCATGAAATCGAAGCCCTCGCTGGTCGACTTCACGGCGTCTTTCACCGTCTTGAAACCATGCGGTTGGGCCATCTCGACGCCACAGACAAAATTGGGACGGACATTGGTCTCGCCGAAAACATCGACGGCGTCCACCATCCCTTGGACCCATTTGTCCCATCCCACACGCCGATTTTTGCCTGGGTTAATCCATTCAAACAGCCTTCGGTCCCAGACTTCCATGTTTGCGTGGTGCCCGTCGACCCCGGCGGCGCGGTAGCGTTTCAGCGTCTCTTTATCTTTTGCGTTGGTCTGGAGATAAACGTGGCGTCGGTGACCGCTCCATTTGAGCGCCGACGCATACTCCAGATAGAAGCTGTCCTCGTCCTTGCCGTGCAGAGTCTTGAGCACGGTTCCGCCGGTGATGAGGTAGTCGATCAGCGGCGTAAAGCCCACTTCGTCCGTGGCGTCTTTTTCGATGGAATTTGCCACTTCAACCATGTAGGAAACCGGTTTCACCGGAGGGTTGAAGGTAAAGTCTTCCGACTCTTTCATCTGCCGGGCGTTGATATTGATATCGCAGAAGCGGCATTCCTCGTCCGGCCCCCAGTACTGGCAGTTGCGAAACGCGGTAACGAAATAGCCGTAGGCGATGATCTCGTGGTACGCCGTGCCGTCCGCGAATTTGCGCGCATAGTATTTGAGCGGCCGTGGAAACGACACGTCGCAGATTTCTTTGCCTTGGAGAAACAGATTGGCTTTGCCGTTCACCGCGTCGATGACGTAGGGCGAATTGGAATTGAGCGTGGTCTGCACCGTCACCGGCCGAAGCCCATAATGACCGCC